>JBGPEF010000047.1:0-16741 GCA_041482675.1 Tepidisphaeraceae bacterium
GACCCCAAATCCATGATGTAGCGCCGCCCGTTCACGTCAAATATCGCCGCATGAGTCGTCGAGACCGCATCACCCGCAATCACCAGATCAGCCCCCGCCCTCTGTCCGATAACCATCACCCGCTGATTCAACGCCACCACTCCCCCCGCATCCGTCTCCAATTGCGCCGCCGGCGCCATCCTCCGCCGCGCGCCGCTCTGAATCTTCGGCCCCGCCGTAAACTGAAACGTATACCGGCCAATCTTAACCTGGTCCCCCTCCCGCAAATCCGCCTCCCGAACCTCCTTCCCATTCACAAAAACCTTGGTTCGGCTGTTCAAATCGCGAATATGAACTTTGGAATCGGAGCTGAGAATCAGCGCGTGAGCCTTGCTCACCTGGCTGGAATTCAATCGAAGATGGGCAGTCTGGCGCGTCCCCACCAGCGTGGCCGGCCGGGCCAGCGGAATTGGCGGCTTTCCCGCCAATGGCCCCATCGGCTGCAATGCCGGCCAGGGTGTGGCGGTGGGTTTGGAGGACGAGTGGATTACCATGAGGTCGAGTACCTCAAAATGCCCTACAAGAGCACCGCGTGCAAATTCGGTGCAACAGAACCCCGAATCCGCATCCTGCGGAGCCCGTCCGGATAATCCTTTGTCGGGGCAACTGACTCACTTACAACGAAACGCCGATATGCGGGTTCGCCTCTTTTCCTCTCCGGAACACCTAATGCTTAAAACGCCTAATGCTTAAAGTGCCGCCTCCCGCTCAGCATCAGCGCGGCGCTCATCTTATCAACCAGTTCGGTCGTTTCATTATCTTT
Organism: Tepidisphaeraceae bacterium; assembly: GCA_041482675.1. GTDB lineage: Bacteria > Planctomycetota > Phycisphaerae > Tepidisphaerales > Tepidisphaeraceae > JBGPEF01. The sequence continues at coordinate 803 of JBGPEF010000047.1, forward strand.
CACCGATCCTCCGGGATGAATTATCGCACTCACCCCCGCCTCCAGCAGAAGCTGGGGTGCATCCGGAAACGGGAAAAACGCATCCGACGCCGCCACCGACCCCCTAATCCGCCCCCCCGCCTTGCCAATCGCCAGCCGGGCGGCCGACGGCCGGTCCATCTGACCCGCCCCCGCTCCCAACAACATCCCATCCTTGGCGATGACAATCGCATTGCTTTTCACGTGCTTGCAAACCAGCCAGGCGAACTTCAGGTCCTGCATTTCCTTCGCCGTCGGCTGACGTTTCGACGCGATTTTCCAGTTTGCCTCATCGACCCCCAGCAGGTCCCGCTCCTGCACCAGGTACCCCCCCACGATCTTGTGCATGTGCAATTCGGAGCGATCAAAATCGCCCAGCGCCCCAATCTCCAGCAGCCGCACATTCTTCCACCGCGTCCGCAGCAGCTCCAGTGCATCCGGCGAATATCCCGGCGCGACAATCACCTCCAGAAGTTTGTCAATCGACGTGATGGCGTTCGCCGCCGCCAGATCGACATCGCGGTTCAGCGCCACAATCCCCCCAAACGCCGACAGCGGATCGCTCGAGAATGCCTTTGAAAATGCCGTCGGTAAGTCAGCCGCGATGGCCGCCCCGCACGGCGTTGCATGTTTGACGATGCAGGCCGCCGGCTCCGAAAACTCCTTCACGCACGACAACGCCGCATCCGCATCCAGCAGGTTGATGTACGAAAGCTCTTTCCCATGATGCTGCGTCGCAAACGCCACCGACGCCTCCCCCGGCTGACGATCCGTGTAAAGCGCCGCCTTCTGATGCGGATTCTCGCCATACCGCAAATCTTGTTTCTTTTGCAGCGAAATACTCATCCCCGCCGGCATCGCCGCCGCATTGGCATCCAACGCTTTCGCAAGATACTCCGCGATCTTCGCGTCATACGCCGCCGTGTGCGCAAACGCGCGCTGCGCCTGCTTAAGCCGATGCTTCCCGCACGAGCACCCCTTGTGCTCCCGCAAATCCCCCAGCACTTTTTCATATCGCTCCGGACTCGTCACCACCAGCACAAACCGATGGTTCTTCGACGCCGAGCGAATCATCGCCGGCCCGCCGATGTCGATATTCTCTATCGCCTCCTCCAGCGTCACATTCGCCCTGCGAATGGTCTCTTCAAACGGATAAAGATTGATGCAGACCAGATCGATCGGCAGGATCCCGTGCTTTTCCATCGCCGACTGGTGCTGCGGATTGTCGCGGATCGAAAGCAATCCCCCGTGAATCTTCGGATGCAGTGTCTTGATCCGCCCATCCATCATCTCCGGAAACCCCGTCACCTCCGACACATCCTTCACCGGCAATCCCTGCTCGCGAAGAAACCGCGCTGTCCCCCCCGTGCTGATCAGCTCGATCCCAAATTCCTCGTGCAACCCGCGCGCAAATTCCCCCAGGCCGGTTTTGTCTGAAACCGAAAGCAACGCTCGCTTCACAGGAACCAGATCGGACATCGTCTAATTCCGGGCCACGGCCTCCACCGGCGACGGCGTCAAGACCCATTCTCCCACCGTCCCGGGCTTCAGGATCGCCTTGATGGAATACAACGTCCCGCCCGACGTGCACCCGAAAATGCTGCTGTCCTTGGCGCTCGTGTTGGTGGCGAAAACGCTGAAATCCTTACGCCTCGAGTTGAATCGCGCCGCACCCGTCTGCTTGTCCACCGCCACCACCGAATTGTCGTCAGCGCGAATATAGGCAAACTTCTCATCCGACGCCAAAAACTGCCGCCCCTTCGCGAAAGTCCATTTCGCCGGCCGCATCTCCACTTTCCCCGCCTTATCAATCGCCACCAGCCCCGTCTCCGGAACATACACATACACAAAATTCGTCGTCGCCACCGGGCTGCTGTCCTCACGCAGAGGCCGCCCTGCATAAAAAGTCCACCGCACCCGCCCCGTATTGATGTCCAGGCAATACAGCTTGCTGTCCATCGAAGACACGTAAACCCCATCCTTATCCGTCTGCAAATCCGCCAGAATCTCAGCGCCGCTCTTAAAATAACCCTCCGGCAATCCCGGCCAGATGTTGTCTCGATTTTCCCCGCGCACCGCATACACGCCCCCATCCCGGCTCCCCACGAAGACCAGCCCCTGATAATTCGCCGGCGCTGCCGACACCTGCCCGCGCGTCATCAATTCCCACGCCGGCGTCAAATCATAAGGATGCTCCCGCGTATCGATGGCCGCAACCCGCCCGCCATTGGGATGATCCTCCCCGAAAAACACCATCCGCCCCTCCCCCACCGCCCCGCTCGATGCGCCATACCGCAGCGGAATATGATGCATCAGCTTGCCGTTGCGATCGAACACCGCCAGCTCGCTGGTGCTTGGGAAAACCACCCGATCCGCCAGCGTGCATGGCGGATGCAGAATATCCGTCGATTTGGTGGGCTGGGTAATCGAGACAATATGGCCGCTTGCGCGGTTGACCCAGATGCACTTGTTGTCCGACGTCAGCACCAGCACCTTGTCATCGTTCACCTGAATCGATTTCACTTGCGTCTGCTTGAGCGGTAATTCGGCCCGCCAGTTCGCCGCGAAATTCCCCGACGGAATCTCCACCACTTCCTGCTTCCCCTTCTGCTGCTGCGCCTCCGTCTCCGTCGCTGCATTCGAGCATGAAAGCGACAACACCATCATGCACCCCGCGGCCACACAGGCGAGCGCGTGCCGCGCATGGATGAGGTCGGCAAAACGGCGTTGACCAGGGTGTGATCTCACAGGTGCTCCTGACTTTGGGGGGCCTTGCGTTTCATTGCTGCGCGGGGCGCAGCGCCACGGCGAGACCACAGCAGAATAGCATTTTTACGCCCATCGCGTCAAACCTCTTCCCCCCGCCATCCATGCGAACCGGCACGGCAATTGCTCTTGTTTCCAAATAGTCATTCAAGTGCCCCCAATTGGGCCAAGGAGTTCTTATGAAACGCATTCTCTTCGTGTTGGTGATGGTCAGCCTGTTCAGTGCCGCGATCGCTGGTTGCCACGCCGATGCCGGAATCGACATCGCCTCGTCGATCTCCTCCGCCCGTTAAGCCCACGCGGTCAATTCAACACCAGACAAATGAGAGCGGCGGTTTCGTTGCCTTTCGCCGTCAGCACCTCGCTCCACGGCGACGGGCGACCGAGGCCGCCGGTCTTGTCTTACTGGTCTCGGCGCTTCTGGCTGCTGCTTTTTACTCTCTCCCGCTACGCCGGGAGAGGGCAGGGTGAGGGCTCTTTTCCCCTGTTTCTCCGACTCACAATCACAGCGGTAAACAGTTACTCGTTCACAATATCCCACGCCCCGGCTTCAGCGATCCTTTGACCAGGATGTCCTCATCGCTGTTAAAATCCGTGATCTCATCCAGGCTGAATCCCTTCGAGCGATAAAAGTTGTCAAACCCCGGCCCGCCGGTCAGCTCATCAACGCCATCACCGCCGTCGATCTTGTCGTTACCGTCCCCTCCATCAATAACATCGTCACCCCGCCCGCCGATGAGCCGGTCGTTTCCCGAGCCGCCCAGAATGGTATCGTTGCCATCAGCGCCGTCGACCGTGTCGTGCCCGTCGCCGCCGTCGATATCATCATCGCCGGAGCCGCCGCGGATGCTGTCCCGCCCCCAATCTCCAAAGAGCGTGTCGTCGCCGATGCCGCCGTCGAGGAAGTCGTTGTTGCCGCCGCCATCGAGGCTGTCGTTGCCCAGCCCGCCGCGAATCTGGTCATTGCCCGCCTGGCCTGAGATTGTATCGTCTCCATCGTCCCCCAGGATGAAATCCTGGCCCTTGCCGCCGAATATCTCATCGTCATCCGCGCCGCCAGTGATGAAATCGGTGCCGTTGCCACCGCTGAGGCTGTCGTTGCCATCGCCGCCGACGATAAAATCGTTTCCGGCGCTGCCGACAATGGTGTCATCGCCACTGCCGCCGAAAAAGCTTATTGAAATGCGAATTCGCCCACCGTCCTCGTGAACCTCCAAATCGTCGTTACCATCATTACCGATGATGGTGATCAGAGTGACATCGAGGGAAAGCTGACGAATATCAAAGAACGTGGTAACGTCGTTGTCGTCAATGACCAGCGTATTGGGATCGTCGACATCAATCGACAAGGTAATTATATCATCAGCATCAGTGCCTTGGATCAGCATGGCCCCGTTGCTGATGTTCACGCTCAGCATCTGCCGCGTCTCCAGCTGCTCGATGACCGCCGGAACCGCTCGCTCTTTCGGCTTCTCACCCCTGCGCACAATGGGAAATCGCATGCAAACTCCTGGTGTCTACTCTTGTCAGTGATGGGTACGAGTCGCCGGCCCGTGCGTTCGACGAATCCGCTCAAAAATCTTTCCGCCTGCGGCTAGGCGGGAATTCTAACAGTGCTGGGGTTTCCAGTCACGCACCATCTCAACATATTATTTACCCGGCCGCAATGGCATCGTTGCCCCGCCCGGTGGGGTGTCATCTACCACACTTCAGTCTGTATCTCTCCTCACCCGCCCGGGGGATAGGCAAGACTCTGGCAATCCACTACGCCCTTCGGGGAGTGACGCGGCGTAAAATCCTTCGACCCACAGAACCTCCGGCAAACTTGTTGCCACCTCAGGCGTATTTTCTTATACTGCAAGTTGATCGCTCTGCGCACGATAGGCACGGGCCAGATTTCACACCTTTGAGACCGCGGCGTCAGGAGATTGCATGACCTCAGAGATTCGCTCCCCCCACCAGACAGTCCGACTACGTTCTGCCTGCGGACCAATCCTCGAAACTCTCGAACACCGGACGCTTCTCTCCGTCAACCTTGCCAATGGATTGCTCTCCATCACCGGCACCGAGGGCGGCGACAAAATTGGCGTGCGCGCTGCCCCGGACAATACCTTTCGCGTTGCGATCAACAAGCAAGTCAGCTTCTTCAACAGGGATGATGTCAGCGGAATCTTTGTCGACGCCCAGGGCGGCGATGATCGCGTGGAGATCCAGCGCGGCGGGCCCGACGGCACTGTAAACATCCCCGCTACCCTGCTGGGCGGCGCGGGCAACGACATACTCAGCGGCGCGGCCGGCGACGACTCGCTGGTCGGGGGCGATGGTGATGATCTGCTGCTGGGCGGCAAGGGCAACGACACGCTCCTCGGTGAAAATGGGAATGACCGCCTTATCGGAGATGAAGGCGACGATGTCCTCCGTGGCGGACTGGGTGACGACTCACTTGTCAGTGGTGAAGGTGTCAGGAACACTCTTGGCGGGCCCGGCAAAGATCTTCTCGAACATGCCTTCAACCCGCAATTCCCAATCGGGACGTTCACAGGCACTCCCACAGGTTACTCGCCCACGCAGCAACGACAGGCCTACGGACTGGGCAGTCTGAATGATCCCGCTTTCACCAATCGCGGGCAGGGCCAGACGATCGTGATCATCGATGCATATCACGCCACCAATGCCCGCAAGGACCTGATCAACTTCGCGCGCGAAATGAAAACCCTCCCCGGCGTCAAGAACCTCAACAAGTTCTTCGACACCCACTTCCACCAGGTTTTTGCTTCCGGCCGCAAGCCCACTTTCGACGAGGGATGGAACGGCGAGGCTATCTTGGACATTGAGTGGGCACACGCCATCGCTCCACTGGCCAAGATCGTGCTTGTCGAGTCCGAATCCAACGCCACCGGCGACCTCTATCAGGCCGTCAATAAATCCATCGACCTCCTTAACAAGACCAAGGCCCACGGCGGCCCAGTCTCGATGAGCCTCGGAACTACTTTCGATTTTCCGGAGCAGGAGGTGCTCGACACCACCTTCTCCAGCGAAAAGGCTAAAAACATCTCCTTCATCGCCGCCGCCGGCGACCTCGGTGGCGTCCCCGGCTTCCCCTCTACCAGCCCCCACGTAACCTCTATCGGTGGCACCACGCTCTATCTAGATGAGTTCGGGAACCGAGTCCCTGGTGTCAATACAACGCTCAATGCCACGACCGATTTGAATGACTGGGACACGGATATTGACTGCCCTGATCTGACCCTGGTCCCCGGTGGCGAGCGCCCATGGTGGCAGCTTCCGGTGCCTCCTTTCTGGCCCAATAGCCCGGGCGGCGGCGGCGGACCCAGCGCCGCCTTCCCTACCCCTGCTTATCAGGAAAATCGCGGCGTTCCCACCGGGGGTCGCGGAACCCCGGATATTTCCTTGAATGCCGATCCACGCACCGGAGTCTCCGTTTACAACTCCATGGGCGCGGGCGGCGCCAGTGGATGGGAAACGGTGGGGGGAACCAGCGCTGGATCGCCGCAATTTGCCGGCATGATTGCCCTCGTTAACCAGCTCCGCACCATCAAGCATAAGGGTGTCGTCGGCAGCTCGCTCCAGCAGCGCATCTACCAATTGGGCCAGCGCGGTCCTGATGCATTCACCTACGACATCGCAGGCATTCACGGAACCGGCCCAATTGATACCAGCCTGTGTCCCAATAATCAGGGGCTCCCGGCTTGGCTGTATCCTTCCGTTGGTGGCTGGGATTACGCCACCGGATTCGGCTCTCCTGGTCGCGCACTCATTCCGATGTTGGCGGGAATGAAACCGGTGTTCACCAACCGCCATCTGGTCGTCAGCGGAACATTCTCACAGAACCAGTTGGTCGCTGGCGGACCAGCGGTTTTCCGCACCGTCCAATTCAAAGGCAACTCCAATATCCAGGGTCTTTATACCCTCAATATGACCGCCACCACCCTGAAGCAGACGTTCCCAGCGCCGGGTGGAGGTGGCGGCACCGGCGGCACAAGCACCACGACCTTGCAGGTCGATCTGTTCGGTATGGATGCGCAAACAGGCGTTGCCCTGCCTCCAACGCTTGATCCAATCACCGGCGCCATCACCACGCCCGGAACCACAATCATCCTCAGCCGCAACGGAAACACCATCACCGGTCTGGGCTTCGTCCGAGTCGCCGAAAGCACGACAACCGGCGGTGTCGGCGGCGGCACCGTTACCAACGCTGTCAGCGGCGCTGTTCGATTCACCGGCAAAATCGTCAAGGGCAAAATCACCGGAACCTACCGTGCCGTTAATCCCGATGGCACCTTCGTTACCAACCAGCAAGCCTTCGCTTTGGGCCTGCCAAACATCGCCGGAACGTTTACGGGATGATCCGTTTCATCAATGAGAATTATCTCACGTGTCGGAGATGCCCCCATCTCCGACGCTTTTTTTTCGCGCCCCCTTCCAATTTCCACCCCCCATCTCCTCCTGCTAAACTCCGCCTAAAATCCTCCATCGCATATGAGTACCACCGACGCCCCTCCCCCCGACTACAACCTCCTCAATCTCGATTTCCGCCGCCCCATCCCCCGCCCCAAAGTCAGCGGCATCACCATCGACTTCCACTGCCATCTCCACGCCGCCCGCCACGCCCAACCCTGGTTCGAGGCCGCCGATCACTACGGCATCGACTGCTTCATCACCATGTCCCCCCTCGAAGAAGCCCTCGGCCTCCAGCGCGACTGGCCCGGCAGAATCCACTTCATCGCCGTCCCCAAATGGGGCGACTGGCACGCCGGCTTCATCGATGAATGGCTCAAGCGCATCGAGGCCTTCTACAACATCGGCAGCCGCATCGTGAAATTCTGGTTCGCCCCTCCCGCCATCGGCGAGCGCGGCTGGCGTCTCGACTCCCCCATGTTCGCCCCCCTCCTCCGCGAGGCCCGCGACCGCAAAATGGCCGTCATGACCCACGTCGGCGACCCGCAAATCTGGTACGACACCAAGTACGCCGACACCGCCAAATACGGCGCCCGCGACGATCACTATCAGATGTGGGAAAACGTCCTCAACGAATACCCAGGCGTCCCCTGGATCGGCGCTCACATGGGCGGCAACCCCGAGGACCTCAATCGCCTCCAGGGCCTGCTCGATCGTCATCCCAATCTGAATTTCGACTGTAGCGCCACCCGCTGGCAGGCCCGCGAAATCTCCGCCCGCCGCGAAGAGGCCCGCGAATTCTTCATCCGCAACCAGGACCGCATCCTCTTCGGCACCGACCAGGTCAGCAACAACGAACGCGGCTTCGACTTCCTCGCCAGCCGACTCTGGGTCCATCGCAAGCTCTGGGAAACCGCCTACATCGGCCCCTCCCCCATCCTCGACCCCGACCTGCCCCCCGACAAACAACCCCCCATCCGCGGCCTCGCCCTCCCCGACCAATGCCTCCAAAAACTCTATCACGACAACCCCCTTAAACTCCTCGCCAAAATCGGTGTATCCTTTGACGGATGGGGATGACCGTGGCACGGGCATCTTGCCCGTGTCCTTGGTCGCGGAGGACCAAATGCCGATCACACTGAATCCTGTCTCCCGCCGAACTTTCCTCAAAACCTCCCTCGCCGCCACCGCCTCCCTCTTCTCTAACTCCCGGCTGCTCGGAACCCCGGATGCACTTCCGGGGCTTCCCATCGATCCCCACCGCTTCGCCCTCCTCTCCGACATCCACATTCATGTCGATCCGGAATTCCTCCACAAATCCAAGGTCGCCGTCACCAACATGTGGAAAAATCTCCAGCAGGCCAGCCGCGAAATCCTCGCCCTCCCCTCCCGCCCCTCCGCCGTCTTCATCAACGGCGACTGCGCCTTCCACCAGGGCCTCCCCGGCGACTACATGACACTCGTTGAAGGCCTCGCCCCGCTCCGCGCTGGCAATCTCCCCATCCATCTGGCCCTCGGCAACCACGACGACCGCGCCAATTTCTGGGAAGTCCTCCCCAACGACGACGCCCGCAAATCAACCGTCGAAGATCACCACGCCCTCTTCGTCCCCGCCCCCCGTGCCAACTTTTTCATCCTCGACTCTCTCAAAGTCACCGACAAAGTCCCCGGCATCCTCGGCCCAAAACAACTCGACTGGCTCGCCGCCGCCCTCGACGCCCACACCGAAAAACCGGCCATCGTCTTCGTCCATCACAACCCCGACGAAAAAGGCAAGCTCGATCCCGCCACCAAAAAAATCACCATCAGCGGCCTCGAAGACACCAAGGCCCTCCTCGACATCCTCCTCCCCCGCAAACACGTCAAAGCCTACATCTTCGGCCACACCCACGACTGGCATCGCGAAGAACGCGACGGCCTCCACCTCATCAACCTCCCCCCCGTCGCCTGGATCTTCAAAGAAGGCCGCCCCAACGGCTGGGTCGATACTTTTCTACGCCAAGACGGCGCAACCTTGGAGCTTCGCGCCCTCGACACGAAGCATCCGCTGCATGGTGAAAAATACGATCTGAAATGGCGCTAAATCTCCAGCCCCGCCGCCTCCACCGTCACCTGGTACATCTTCCCATCCCGATAAATCTCCACGCTCTTCACCAGCATTTTCCCCTTGTTGCTGTTCATCGGAAATGAGTTGCCCTGATCGTCAAACAGCATCGGAAAATGGATCTCCTTCAAATTCCGGTTCTCCATCTTCGGCACGTGGCAGACATACTTCCCATTCACCCACACGTCCACGTCCTGCCAGTCCTTCTCCGTAAAATTCACCACTTCCAGCCGATTCAACTGATACCTCACCTGCGCCCGCGCGTTCTGCTCGCGCACCTTCGGCGCTTCCGCCTTATACGGAAACCGATCCAGCGCATCCGAGCGAAACTCATGCTTCGCCATCCGCAAATTCGGATCCGGATTATCAAAAATCGTCGTCCGATCCATGCAACCGGCCAATCCCGCCAGCGCCAGCACCGCCACCGACAACGCGCCACGCTTCATATTGCTGATTCTCATCAATGCTCCTTCGGTCAATAGCTTCATCCGCGTTTATCGGACGAATCAGCCGCGCCGGATGAGAAATAGTCACCGCGCAGCGTATTTGCGCGCCCCAATTCCATCGCCCGATCTGCGCCCGCCACGACGTTCCATTTGTTTCTCAGGAACATCGCCAATCTGACGCGAAACGGCTCGTCATCCATACTAAGCTGAGCTGATTGGCGTCCACTTCAGAAGATGGCTGCGAGAGATTGCCCACCTGCTATGGGATCGCGATTTATCGTCAGGTGGTTTAGCTCAGCAGATATGCATGTGCAGTATGATATCCAAGCGCTTTTTTGCACGCTTTGACCAATTGGCGGCCCCCAGAATACCACTTATGTTTCTTGAAATAGACATCCAAGTTTCGCTGATTGACCTCCACAAGGTGCCCCGGTCCTCCAATGTCCTGAAAACAAAAGACGGCATCTACCGGGACACGCATCTTGATCAGTCGCCCGCTGTCATGATAACTATAATCAACGTCGAGACCGAAAATTGACAGCACAAATCCGCCGCAATTCTTTAACTCCATCCCCCCCTGCAATCTGCTGATCTCGAACACAATTTCCGTCTCTATGCTCTCCGCTCCTTCGAGACAATAGACGCGACCGGCGGCAAGTATGGAATTGTTCTGGAGAATCTCGATTGCATAGCGCAAGCCCAACGTCATAGGAGGTAGTCGGAACGCTTCTCCGCAATACGCGTTCGCATGAACGTCGAAAATCGTCACGGGCCCATTCGAACTGTTGAAAATGCCCAAGTAAACTGAAATAAGCCAAGCGCCTTCACCCATCGGTTCTGCACGCAAGCCCTCAATCGAGAACGCCAAGGCTGATCGATCGACCGAGCAGGGGGTCAGCTTTTCCGACTCGTTCGATGTCCCATTGCGAATGCGAATATGCTGGCCACGGTTAACGCCAACCGGTGAGAAGCGAGCCAACAGTATAATACATACGACTCCAACGAGTAATACGCCTACGAAGAATAGAACTTGATGCCACAGAGCCCATTGTCGAGAAGGATCTTGCACGCCTACCACGAATTGGAGGATCATCGACTCCATGGATGATCTCGTGAAATATCAAGCCGAGGCAAAATCGCTTGGCTGGAGCTTTTTGGCGCACGATTGCCGGTGCAATGATTGTCTCTTTGTACACGGGCCAATATCGATTCGAGACACTTTCTCCAGTTGCCGTCCTCCAATGTGAACCATACCTTCGAGGACAAATGGGGAGGTACCGCAGTAGGAAGGGCGAGTATGGGCAGGACGACGCTGTTTGATTCGTTCGCTTCTTTGGTCAGGACTTGAAACATCTCCTTTTTGCACCATCCGGACTCGAAATATTTTGGCGTCATCAGAATTACAAAGTACGCAGAGCGGTGGATGGCAGTGGCTATCTTGTCGATTAGTTCATCTCCCAATAGCACTTCAGCCGTATCGATGAAAACCGATAACCCGCTACGCCGCAGTTCATTTTCCAGCCAAAATGCAAAGCCCTGTCCGTCTGCGTGAGCGTAACTCAAAAAGACATCATATTCCTTGGTGGTGATGCCCATACGTGAAGGCTATCTGGAGAGCGAAAGTTGGTCAACGACTTGCGGCAAACAACTTCTTGGCGCTCTTGCGCAAAGGAAATCAAAATCGCAATGAAAATGACAGTCATCCAGTGGACTACCTCTGATCGCATTTGCACGCTGAGACTAATTGTCTATCTTGATTGCTTATCGGAGTCCACATGTCTGACCAGGACATCCATTCAACCCACACCGACGACCTCTCCCCCTTCGCCCGCCAAATCCTCTCCCTCGACATCGAATCCTCCTACCGCCTCCTCGTCGTCCACGGCGATGGCAACTCGCAAGCCAAAAAACTTCTCTCCACCGCCACCCCCACCCAAATGCTCTCCTCCCCCATCCGCAACCCCGATGACGCCAACGCCATGCTCGCCGGCCTCTGGCTCTGGAACGACTGGCTCGACGAATCCCACCTCATCTCCCAATCCCTCCACTCCTCCACCGGCAGCTTCTGGCACGCCATCATGCACCGCCGCGAAGGTGATTTTTCCAACAGCCAATACTGGTACGCCCGCTGCCAGGACCATCCCGTCTTCCAACAACTCGCCCACCAGGCCAGCCAAATCCTCCACCCCCTCCCCGCCGACAAATCCCTCCTCCGCCTCATGTCCAACGGCTGGAACCCAAGCGCCCTCGTCGATCTCATCGCCTCCATCGAGCCCGACCCGCGCAACCCCAAACACCTCGCCGCCATCACCCTCCAACAGCTCGAATGGCGTCTCCTCTTCGACCACTGCACCCGCAGCGCCGCCGGAAAATAAACCATGCACTCCCACCCGACATCCCTGACGCCGCCGGTGGGTCGGGCACTCTTGCCCGACATCCCTACGGCATCTGCACTCTCCCCACAATCGCCTTATCCGGATCCCCCCCATTCCGAGTGACCGTCGCCCTCACCGTAATCTCCCCCCGCCTCCCCGGCCTCAAATCCGCCTTCCACGGCTTCTCCATCACCACCACCGGCGCGCCCATCAAATACTCAAACCGATCCGCCGCCTCAAAAGTCACAAACTCCACATCCTCCCCCAACTCCCCCGCCAGCGCCGCGTGCAACGTCTTCCCATCCCGATCCGCCACCACTTCCAATTTCGCCGCCACCGCAACCCGCGTCGCCCCCGCCGGCCGCGTCGCCGCGCCTTTCGCTCCCCCACGCTTCGCCATCTCCGACTCCGCCTCCTCCCCGTTCAAAATCATCGCCCCGCTTTTCCCCACCGCCGTCGATGTATCGCTGACCACCGCCCCCGCCGAATTCTTCACCAGGCACCGCTTGATCGATCCCGCCCGTCCAATCAACGCCAACTTCAACCCCGGCGAATCCTCCACAATCACTTCGCCCACGAATCCCCCCGCGATCGCCGTAATCTGCGCCCCTCCCCCGTGCGTATTCTCAATCCTCACCCGCCGCAGCGTAATCCGGCCAAACTTCCCCTCCCCAATCAGCAGCGGCAGCGCATCCCCGCCATGAATATAAACATCCTCCAGCAAAACTTCCGTCTCCACCGGCTGCTCATTCCCCCCGCCGGCGATGCGAATATGATCCACGTGAATCCCCTGCTGCCGCCCCACCTCATCGCGCCCGACATCCGCCGTCTCGCAATTGCGAATGATCACCTTCGCAAACGTCAGCGCCTCCCCCACCCTCGGCGTCGGCCGATCCATCGATGTCACCGCAACATCCATCGCCCGCTGATTGATCGCATCATGAATCCGCAAATTCTGAATCAGCAGCACCCCCTTATGATCCGAAACCTCCCACGGCCTCCACCTCCGCACAAAATCCTGCTGCGGAAACCTCTGCTCCCCCGGCAGCGCCGACGCATTGATGCTTTCCATGGCTGGCCGAGTCGTCGGCGTCGCCGCACCGGCAACCACCATCAATAGAACACAAACAAACCCGCGTACCATTCCTGCACAATAGCCTCAACCAGCGTCCGTCCGCAGCGCCCTTTCCGATCTTCTCTGCGTCTCCGCGTCTCTGCGTCTCCGCGGTTCTCCGCATTGCATTCGCACCACTCGCCCCATACCCTGCCCCGCCGCGATCATGAAACTCATCGCCCTCATCAACGCCCGCGCCGGCACCGTCGCCTCCTCCCCCAACCTCGCCCAGGCCGAGCACATCCGCGAGGCCTTCCGCGCCGAGCAGATCGACGCTGATGTCCGCCCCCTCGAAGGCCACCAGGTCATCGCCGCCGCAAAACAGGCCCTCTCCGAACGCCCCGACGCCATCGTCGCCGGCGGCGGCGACGGCACCGTCAGCGGCGTCGCCTCCGTCCTCGCCCACTCCGACATCCCCATGGGCATCCTCCCCCTCGGCACCCTTAATCACTTCGCCAAAGACCTCGCCATCCCCATCGACCTCGAAGCCGCCATAAGAATCATCGCCGCCGGCCACGTCCAATCCATCGACCTCGGCCGCGTCAACGACCGCACCTTCATCAATAACTCATCCATCGGCATCTATCCCCAGGTCGTGCGCCAGCGCGAGGAGTTGCGCATGCGCCTCGGCCGCGGCAAATGGATCGCCATGTTCATCGCCACCCTCCACACCCTCCGCCGCTTCCCAGTCCTCGACGTCCGCATCGGCATCGGCGACAAATCCGTCGTCCGCCAGACCCCCTTCGTCTTCGTCGGCAACAACCGCTACCTAATGAGCCTCATGTCCGTCCGCGGCCGCCACCGCCTCGACGAAGGAATCCTCAGCCTCTACGTCGCCAACCGCACCGGCCGCTTCGGCATGCTCCGCCTCGCCCTCCGCGCCCTCATCGGCCGCCTCGACCAGGCCAAAGATTTCGACTCCCTCTACCTCAAGGAACTCTGGATCGAAACCGGCAAACGCCGCCTCCACGTCGCCCTCGACGGCGAACTCGAAAACATGTCGCCACCGCTACACTATCAATCCGTCCCCAAAGCTCTGAAAGTTTTTACTCCCCCAGCCCCCCTTCAATGAACGAGCCTGTCCCGGCTATTGATCCTTCCGCTCAAACAACACAATCACCATGACGACAATCATGGCGATCCCAAAGACAATGATCCCAATCACAAACAATTCCACCGCATCACCCAGCGCAAAATGTCACGAGCCACGCGACTTGCCCCAACACCCGTGGCCATCCAACTCTGCCCTGCACCATCCACCCGCAGACAAACCCGACGCTGCTCTCGACGTTTCAATAACGATGTGACCCATCCCGCTACCTGGACCGCCTGGCTGGGAAGCGACCGGGCACCGGAGGGCCAGCCGCCTCCGTGCGGCGCCAGCCCTGTCGCTTCCTCCACCCCCCTCCATCCTTCCTCCCCCGCATTCGCTTTTGATTGTACCTCCTCCAGTCAGCCACCGCAGGTGGCGCTACTTAAATTGCATTCATGGGGGTTGCAGGGGGACCACCCCCTGCATCCGCGCATTCGATTGAGCCAGACTCCTCCCCTGACGGCAGCCAGGCTTGAGGAAGCCCTCCCAACTAACCTTCGCCCGTACCGATTCCATGTAAAAGCTTTCCCGCTTAATTTTTCGCTGCACCTTCCCCCCACACCTCTCCAATGCATACCTTCATTCACCCTTTCCCTCTCTCCTGCTACCCTCTCCAAACTCTGAAAACCCTCGCCCACATCTCCGACATCCACTTCGGCCGCGACCAGCCCGCCGTCACCGAGGCCCTCATCGCCGACATCCTCTCCGCCAAACCCGACCTCATCATCAACTCCGGCGACTTCACCCAGCGCGCCCGCCGCCGCCAATACGCCCACGCCCGCGATTTCATGATCAAGCTCCCCTCTCCCCAGATCTGCGTCCCCGGCAACCACGACATCCCCCTCTATGACGTCATCCGCCGCTTCTTCTTCCCCCTCGATCGCTACCGCCACTACATCACCAAAGACCTCCGCCCGTTCTACAAGGATGATCACCTCGCCATCCTCGGCATCAACACCGCCCGCTCCTGGACCTGGACCTGGAACGGCTTCTGGAAGGATGGCCGAATCTCCGAGGAGCAACTCCTCGACATCAAGCTCCGCTTCTCCGACCTCCCCCCCGACCTCTTCAAAATCGTCGTCACTCATCATCCCTTCATCCCCCCACCCAAAGAACGCCCCCACGGCATCGTCGGCGGCGCTTTCCGCGCCCTCGACATGATGGAAGACTGCGGCATCGACATGGTCCTCGCCGGCCACCTCCACATGGGCTACAGCGGCGACGTCCGCACCCACCACGAAGGCATCAAACGCTCCATCATCTCCGTCCAGGCCGGCACCGCCATCTCCAACCGCCGCCGCGGCAACGAGCCCAACGCCTATAATCTCATCACCATCAACCCCCCCCAGCTCACCATTACCGTCCGCGCCTGGACCGGCTCAAAATTCGACACCCACGTCCGCACCCACTACACCCGCATCGAAGGAATCTGGCAGCGCGAAGACTGATCCATAAAAATCTGATCTGCGCAAATCTGCGAAATCTGTGGCCACTCTGCGCATCTTGAATGTGCACCGATTGTGCCGCCTAAACACTCTACCCCACTTAATCCGCCCCAAATTCACGCCGATACATCTAGGTCCGGCTCTGCCGGACGTTCAGCC
>JBGPEF010000048.1:0-16686 GCA_041482675.1 Tepidisphaeraceae bacterium
AGCATGTACGAATTCACCCGCTCAAGCGCCTTCTGCCCGGCCGCATCCATGCCCTTGCGCTCGTAGTGCAGTGGCGCCCAATACGCCATCGTGACCGTGATCGAATCGCCAAATTGCGCAAACGTCCCGGCCTTGCCGGTGAATTTTGCATGCACCTGCTTCATCGGCGCAACCCACGGCTCATCCTGGGCGCGCGCAGGGACAGCGAAGATTAGCATCGACATCAAAGAAATCAGCCGGCGGATCATTATTTGATGGGCGAGTAATCGGTCGGATTCATGAAGATCGACTCCACCTTCTTCACGAGCTTCCCATTCGCCTCCGACTCGCTCTGCGCCTTCTTCCAATCCGGATCTTCCGCGAATTCCTTGAATGCCTTGTTCCGAGCCTCCTTGTCCGGGAACGCCAGAATGTAAACCAGCGTGTCCTTCGAGCGATCCCCTTCGCTGGGCACCCAGTAACCAATGTTCGTCATGCCATGCTTCTCAAAAAGCCTGGTCGTGTGATCGCGGAACCGCGCATTGAGCGCGTCCAGCTTCCCCTCATTGGCCGTATACGTCCGCATCTCGAAATACCTCATCTTGGGCGCCGGGTCCGCCGCCGAGAGCCGGCCGATCCAGAATGCTCCTACGACCACCAACGCCGCCACACACCAAAACGCATTGCGCATAGTTGATCTCCTTTGGCCCCATTGTAAGGCCGGCCGGCCCGCTGCCAACAATCCCCCAATCGCCACAGGCGGTAAAATTCGACAGCAGCCGCCGATAAACCCCAGAAAATCCAACCTGAAAACCCGCAATCCCCTCACCTTTCCCATCTCCCCTGCCGATTCTCCACAGGTCGCGGCGGCAGTGCTGCGCCACTGGAGAACACATGATTCGCAAAACCGTTTCGTCCCTGATCGTCGCCGGCTTCCTGGCTTTGGCCGCCGGTTGCAGCACCCCGCCTCGCGATTACAGCGAGTACAGCAACCTCCACCCTGGACAGACTGGCACCGGTGACGAGGTGGGCCGATCGATTGTGGCCCGCGACAGCGAGTCCGGGTCTTACATCCGCGCTGCCAATCCGCGCAAGGCGGCCCCGCGGCAGACGAATGTGGCAACCGTGCCGCAGGAGTAAGTTCTCGTCAACATTGACCTCACGAGGCGGGGGCGCCAAGCGTCCCTGCCTCGTGGTTCTGTTCCCCCGCCATGGGGCTGCGTCGCAGGCCGAGCACCGCCTGTGTACGCGATTTGTCCAGGATTCAACAGACTTCTCAACCGGCTTAACTTCACCCGAACATCGGCTATAGTGATGGTGAATGAGCCTCGCGCAGAATGACAAGCCCCTGCATGGGCGCGGCACCGGCCATAATCCCACCAACCGTTTCGAGCGGCTGGCGATTCTCCCCGACGCCGATGCCCAGATTCCCGAATGCGAAAATATCTCGCCGCGCACCCAGTTTTTCCGCGACTCCAGCAAATCCGCCATCTCCTACAACAGCAGCCCGGATATCGGCTTTTCAACCAGCCTCAACCCCTATCGCGGCTGCGAGCATGGCTGCATCTACTGCTACGCGCGGCCGACACACGAATACCTGGGCTTCTCGGCCGGGCTCGATTTTGAAACGCGCATCATGGTAAAGGAGGATGCTCCCGAGCTGTTGCGCAAAGAAATGAGCAAGAAGAGCTGGGTGCCGCAGACGGTGGTCATCGGCGGCGTCACCGATCCGTATCAGCCCGTGGAACGAAAGCTCAAACTCACGCGGCGCTGCCTGGAGGTCTTCCTTGAGTTCAAAAATCCCGCCACCGTCATCACCAAAAATCACCTGGTGACGCGCGATGTCGATCTGCTTTCGGCCATGGCCAAGGAAAATCTCACCGGAGTTTTTGTTTCCATCACGACTCTGCGGCCGGATCTCACGCGAATCATGGAGCCGCGCACCGCGGTTCCGAAAATGCGCCTTGCGGTGATCGAGAAACTGGCCAAAGCCGGCGTGCCGGTGGGCGTGATGGTAGCGCCGGTGATTCCGGGACTGACGGATGAGGAGATGCCCGCCATCCTCAAGGCCGCGGCCGACGCGGGCGCGATCACCGCCGGCTACGTGCCGGTGCGGCTGCCGTTTGCGGTGAAGGAATTATTCGAGAAATGGCTCGAAGAACACATGCCCGATCGCAAGGACAAGGTCCTTAACCGCATCAGGTCGATCCGCGATGGCAAGCTCAACGATTCCAACTTCCACACCCGCATGCGCGGGCATGGCGTCTTCGCCGAGCAGCTCAAAAATATGTTCGACGTCGCCTCGCGCAAGGCGGGAATTCCGTTCAGGCATTTGGAGCTGTCGACGGCAGCGTTTCGCCCGCCTGGAGCGCAGATGGGTCTGTTCTGACGGATTTGATCGCGACAGCATCGTATCGTGAGTTTGTATAGTTGATTCCGGGCGCGTCGCTGGAAATCGGCACCGCCAGATGCTGGTCGAGCGATTCCAGGAATGCCTGAAGCCCCGGCCGCGATGGCGTGCCGCTGAAGGCCAGGCGTTGCGGGCCCTGGGTTGTATCAACGTCAAGATACAGCCCGCGCCGCTGTGCCGCGGCCACGAGCAGGCTGCCCAGCAGGATAAATCCGCTCAGCCAGCCTTCGAGAGCCACCAGCGTTCCGCCAAAAATAGCCCAATGCAGCAGATGGAAAACCCCCCAGATGCCTGGAATCAGCAGGATTAGACCGAACGCGGTTTGGCGTATTCGGCGCGATGATTGGAAACCGTAGCCGAGCGTGACCCGGCGCACCTGTTCGATGTCCACGCGGGCACTGACGGTGCCGCTGCTGACTTCGCAGATGCTCTCTCCAACGCAGGCAATTCCGGAGCACTCCAATGACATAGCTTTCCCTCGCGTCCAGACGACATACTTAATCGACTGGGTTTGAGCCTGCCTTTACCTGAAGAGCCAAGGGCGATGCAGAATTGGGTTTCAGAGGCGAAGCTGGCCGTGCCAGATTGCTTTGGGTGAGTGAACGCCATCGAGAAACCCCGGGATCGACGGGGCGGGATCGATGATGTCGGGGAAACCGTCGTGATCGGAGTCTTTCAGATATTCCAAATCCAGGCCGTAGGCAGCGCGGACGTTGGTGAGGGCGAAAGAGGTGACTTTTTCGCCGCGCACGTTGGTGATCGGACCTTCGATCCTGCCGGGGGTCTTGAATAGCCATTCGGGATTGAAGCGCTCAAGGCCCGTATCCATTCCGGCGACCATGAAATGCTCGCTGATCTTTCCATCGCCGTCGATGTCGCAGGGAAGGCGGTCGGTTTGATAGAGCACCAGGGACCCCAGGAATGCGAGCACTGCATTGCGATCGGAGGAATTGAGGGATGAATAGGCCTTGCGGGACTCCAAGGCCTCTCCTCCGTGTCGTCGGATCACGTCATCGAGGCTCAGGCTGGCCCCATCGTGCCCGTAAGGCGCAGTACTGCCAACACCCCACAGTGGCGAAGTCCGCCACAGCTTCACCATCGAACCGTCATACTGCATCTGCGAAAAATCCCCGCCCAGATCGTGATATTTGAAATCACTGTAAACGCCGCGCACCGTAAACGCATCGTGAGGCGCGGATGCGAGCAGATTCAGTTTCCCTTCCAGGCGCTCGGTTTGATCATTCCATCCAACCTCCAGATCAAAAAACCGTCGATCCCCGCCGGCCAGATGCCAATCCGGCACATGGCAGCCACTGCATCGAATCTGTGCAAATAATTTCTCCCCGCGCTTCACGTCGTCGGTTAATTTGCCCCGCGCCGGCGCTGGATGATTGAGCAGATACCATTCCGCCACATCCAGCTCACCCTCGCTGATTTCCTCGCAATACCCATCCCGATCCGGATCATCCAGACTGATGCCGGTGGGCCCGCGATGCGCCCCGCGATCCTTCCCCGCGGCCGTCAGACACTGTAGCGCCCCCGCATTGGATATCTGCGAAAACCCATCTCCATCCGGATCATTCAACGTCGTTGGATCAAACGCCTGCATCCCCATGTGAATATCAAACGGCGTTGCGATGAAGGATCGCAACGTCGTCGAAACCGGCGGCCGCCAGGGTGCGAAAAGATGCCCAAATCCAAAAATCTGGGCCTCGAATGTGTAGCCTGCCACGCCCTCAGTTTGCAAACTCGACGCCCACGCGATTCTTTTCCCCTTCGCATCGACAAATATCGGATTCAAAAGCGGATTCAGCGCTGGCCGATGCGTCTTCGGATTCTCTTCAAAGCTCCCCAGATCGATCTCAAACCTCTCGCCATTCACGCCGTCGGGCAGATTCGCGAGAATGCACCGCTTCCCCTTCGCCTCTTCCGCACTGATCCACCCATCATGATTCGCATCCGCAATCGCCAGCGCCTGAAGGCGAATTTGAATCCCAATCATCTCCAGCAATCCCGCCCCGAACATATGCGGCGTATTTCTCCCCTCTCCTCCATTCTTGGCGATCGTCGCCCCCGCCCCGCCGTCTCGATACGGGGTGTTATGACAAATCGCGCACGAATTCACGTGCCCGCGCGTCATCATCTTGGTCGCCCCATCGGGCAGGATGATCCCGTCGATTTTCCCCGCATCGCCATACACGCCATCCATCTCGCGAAATTCCCGCTGCGTCAGATTCCGCCCCCACTGATATCCCAGCCACGGATCGACCTGCTGCAAATACATCGATCCCCCCGCCTTCCTCGGATCTTTGGTGTGCACCACCCGCACCCGCGGATTCTTGACCGACAGCCCCGACAAATCGCGCGGATTCTCGATCGGATCATCCGTCGAATTGCCCGGCCGCTCCGCGAGCTGCGCGAGAGCCGCCATCGGCAGGACCAGCAAACCAACAATGAATGCGATGGTGATTCTCATGGAGGTGACGTGGGAAGAATCGAAAAATACTCAATTTCATCGGCCTTCTCGCCGACTTTCGCGGGCACCAGCTCCAGATCATCGGTCATTTCCCCCTTCTTGAAATTCCGCCGAAATTTTGTCACCCACTGCCCTTCCTTCACGATGCCCTTGAGCTGTTTCATCTTCTCCACATCCTCCTTCGGAGCCTCGCGGTTGTAGGGCTTTTCGCCGTTGATGACCGCGACGTCGTTGGCGGTGATTTTCTTGGCCCACTCGAGCGATGCGGGCTGAAGCTGCGATTGATCGATCTTCCGCGCCAGCGTCTTATCGCCCTTTATATGTTCGAGCCAGGCTTTTTCCTGAGCGGTCACCTTTTCGGGAATGGCAAAGCCCAGAGCCTGCTGCCACATCGGACAGAATTGTGCCTGGTAGGAAAAACCTCCCGGCAAATCCATCTTCGTCGCCGCCTGCACATAAAACAGCGCCTCGGTCTGGTCCTTCACCGAAATCTGCGTGATTTTCAGCGGATAAATCGGCTTCTCCGATGTGAAGGTGAATCGCGTCGGGGTCACCTCGCCCTCATAGCTGCCATCCGCCCGTTTTTTCATCTGCGTCGGGTCGATCTTCATCGTGGTGAAGACCCATTTTTTCTTGATGTAAAAATCCAGCGTCGCCTCTTCGCCGCTGTAGGTATAGCCGTTGTCCTTCAACCACTGATACAGATCCCCCGCATCCTCGGCCCGGATAATCTTGTAATCCAGCGACCCCACCACCCCGGCCTCGAGCACCTGCACCCCTCTGCGAGCCAAAACTCCGTCTCGCACGCCCCCAGCAGCACCCGCAAGAAAATTCGCGTACCGCTTGTACTTGCTCAAATCCATCGGCTCCAGAATCGTAAATACCGCCAGCTCCTTGAAAAACTCCCTCGGCATCTCATTGAGTTTCGGCCGCGTCGGCGTCGGAATCACCATCCCAAAATCCGCCGCATTCCCCTCAAATTTCGGCTGCACCGTAAACGCCTCGGTCTTATTCTCCGCATCCCACGTGATAAACGCCTTCTGCGCCGGCTGATTCACATCCTTGTCCTTGGCCGAGAAATAGCAGCAGGCGGCAAACGCCGACGAAGCGGTCAGAACGGACGATAGTCCCAGAGCCAAAAAACTTCGCGAACGCATGATTCTCTCCTTGAAGATGAGCCGCAGATTTTGACGCCGAACCTTCCCGGAAGATTCTAAGAAAAAGGCGCGCAAGAAAATACCCTCTCCCGGTACTCCGGGAGAGGGCAGGGTGAGGGTCTTCTGAATTCTGACTTCCCTATTTCTGCAACTTCGTCAACAGCTCCTTCGCCCGCGCCTTCACTTCCGGATCATCGCTGATCTTCGCCACCCGCTGGAGCGCTGGCTCGGCGAATCGCCCAAACTTACCGATTCCCGCCATCGCCTCCTCCCGCTCGTTCGGCATCGGCGAAGCGAGCTGGATGAGCAGATTCTCAACGCTCTTCTCCACCTGCGGCGTGAGCACTTCCAGCCGGCCAACCATCACCCGCACGGTCTGATCGGCGGCCGGCGTCACCTTCAGCGGGATCATCCTGTCAGTCAGGGAAGAAGGCAGCAGATAAAGCAGCCGCGTTCCTTCCTCGCCAAACCAGCTCGAGCGCCAGGTGTTCACCATCGCCCGCGCCTCTTTCTCATACATCCCCTCACCCACAATGGCCGCCGCAACCTGATCCGCCAGTTCTTCGATGCTTGTTTCATCGTTTGGTAACGTCGCTTCACGGTCCTTATCGATCTGCCCGAGGTTGGCATATCGCACCCGCCCATCCTTGATCTCAACCAGAAACGCCGCGTGAATCGCATCCTTCGCCCCATTGTGGATCGCAAACTTCCCGTCCGCCTTCGCCTCCAGCTTCACCGGCAATTCAAAATTCCCCACGCCGCGATAGAACAAAAACTTTTCGTAGTAAGACTTGCCCAGCAATTTGTCATCGAGCTGGAGCATGGCCGAATCCGTCTCCCGGGCAAAACCATAATGATCCGCGCCGTTCACAGCCGGCGGAACCATAGTGCTCTTCAAATTGGCATTCGGAATAATCTTTACCTTCTCCCACGTGAGCACCGATTTCCCCACCTCATCCACCGTCCCCTTCTTGAAGATCGGCATCATCATCGTCACCGGCGGAAAAAACTCCGTCAGCAATCCCTGCGGAAATCCCACCGTCACATCCACCACCCGCGGCGTGTCGCTGTAAAAATACGTCACCGGCGTCTCCATCCGCTGGAGCGTTCGCACCACCGCCTTGGTCGTATTGTTCGACCGATCACCGGCGGTAAACCGCGCGCTAAACAGGCCCGCCTGCTTCTCGCGATCAAAAATAAATTTGGGCAAATCGCTCCCCGCCTGCGATCGAAATTCCAGGCTGATCCCATCCGACCCGGCAAAACTGGTAAACGTCCCCCACTCGTGGACTACAAATCCGGTTGGATCAGAACCCCCTGCCAAAGCTGGAGATGCCGCCAGAATGATCAGGAGCAGTGCAATGCCAATTCGCCGCATATTTCACCTCTTTCGCTAATGTGTCCAAAGCGAAGTAGATGCGGCGGGCACAGTTAATAGATGAATTGTAGTGCAGGCTTTCAGCCTGCAAATGCAGCCTGGAAAGGCTGCACTACAATTTCCACTCCCCACTAAACACTTCCGTCGCCGGCCCCGTCATATACACATTGTTATCCCCCTCCCGCCACTCAATCGTCAGGTCTCCCCCCGGCAGATGAATCAGCACTTTTCGGTCCGTTCTTCCCGTTAAAACTCCCGCCACCGCCACCGCGCAAGCCCCCGTCCCGCAAGCCCAGGTGATCCCGCTCCCCCGTTCCCAGGTCCTCATCGTGACTTCATTCCTCGACGCGACCGTCGCCCAATGCGCATTCACCCGCCTGGGAAACGCCTTGTGATGCTCCACAATCGGCCCAACCCGCTCCAGCTCCACCTTCCTGACATCAGCGACAAAAAACACCGCATGCGGATTCCCCATCGACACAAAAATCCCATCCAGCAGCTCATTCCCCGCCGCCAACGAAATCCGATACTCATGCTCGCGCGCCCCCTTCACCACCTTCTCCCGATCCACCGGAATCTCCCCCAACTCCAAAATCGGCTCCGCCATATTCACCGTCACCTGCGCAACCTTCCCACCCTCCAATTTCAAATCCAGCGACAAAACTCCCCGCCCCGTCTCAATCCTCATCGGATTCTTCTTGGAAATCCCATGGTCATACGCATACTTGGCCACGCACCGAATCCCATTCCCGCACATCTCCCCCTCCAGCCCATCCGCATTGAACATCCGCATCCGCACATCCGCCTTCTCGGACGGCATGATCAGGATCAACCCATCCCCGCCGATCCCCGTATGCCGATCCGAAACCAGCGGCGCGATGCGCGCAGGATCGGCCACCTTCTCGTCAAAACAATTGACGTAGACATAGTCATTCCCAATCCCATGCATCTTCGTAAACTTCATACCCGCAATCATATCCGCATTACTTCTCTTTCTCCTCTCCGCGTCTCTGCGTCTCCGCGTCTCTGCGGTGAATCCCCTCCGGTTATTTCTTCCCTTTTGCCGATGCAAAGCATAACTTGTCCCATATGAACCGCCCGATCATCGGCCTGACCATGGACAACGGCGATAAGCCCAACTCCTATAGTCTCAACGCCGACTACGCCTCATCCATCGAAAAAGCCGGCGGGCTCCCCCTGGCGATCCCCTTTCACACCGACCATTCCCTCATCCCCCAGATCGTCGATGCCCTCGATGGAATCCTCTTCATCGGCGGCAACGACATGGACCCCTCCCACTACGGCGAAGAGTGGCACCTCAAGGCCGTCCGCATGGATGAAGCGCGACAGAATTTTGAGCTTGCCCTCATCGCCGAAGTCGAAAAACGCAAACTCCCCACCCTCGGCGTCTGCTTCGGCAGCCAGCTCATGAATGTCCACCGCGGCGGCAGCCTCCACCAGTTTCTCCCCGATCTCCCGCGCCAGAGCGCTATCGAGCACCGCCGCCTCGACCCCAATCAGCCCGCGCCCAAACATCCCGTCAACATCGACATGAACTCCACGCTTGGCCGCGCCATCGGCAAGCCACAGATCGAGGCCAACAGCTATCACAAACAGGCCGCCAACAAGCTCGGCCGCGGCCTGAAGGTCATCGCCACCGCCCCCGACGGCGTCATCGAGGGCTTCGAAGACCCAACCTTCCCCCTCTTCGCAGCCGTGCAGTGGCACCCCGAGCGACTCACCGATAGCCCCGAACATCTGGCCCTCTTCAAGCTGCTGGTCACCAAGGCGGGCGCGGCGGTGAAGAAATGAGCACCTTCAACGCCAACCACGATGGCCAGACCATTCGCCTCTCGTATCAGAGCGCGCCCAATGCCATTTACATCGATCCTCTGGCCGAAAATCTCGCCATCGCCGGCACCATTTTCGCCGTGCTCGCCTGGCTCCTCTTCGGCAGCCTCGACTTTGCCCAATACCGAAACACCATCCTCTTCGCCTCCCTCTGCCTCGCCGTCATCGGCTCCTTCTGCACCATCGGCGCGGTGCTCGATCATCATGTGCCATGGGTGGCGTGGCTGGCCACTGCCTGCCTGCTGGCCTACTGGCTCATGCTCGCCAGCGTGGCGGCCATGAGCGTGATCCGCGTCTGCACCACCATTCCGCAGTTCGGCTATCCAATTCCCTGACGATGCGGCGCATCCTCCTTCTGGTGACCGACCTGAACATCGGCGGAACGCCGACGGTGGTCCGTGAATTGGCCGTTCGCCTCGCCCCGCTGGCCAAAGCCGCCGGCGGAGAGGTGCAAGTGGCCTCCCTCTCCCCGCGCGGCCCGGTGTCGGATCAAATCGAAGCCGCCGGAATCCAGGTCAGTGCACTGAACGCCAAAGGTCCTCGCGACGCCCGCGTCGTGGCCCGCCTGCATCGCCTCATCACCCGCCAGCACATCGACACTGTTTTCAGCTTCCTCGTCCACGCCAACGCCGCCGCGGCCGCCGTCTCCCTCTTCGCCCGCAACATCCGCTTCATCCAATCGATTCAAACCACGCAGCCCGATCCAAAATGGCATTGGCGCGTGCAAAAAATCGCCCAGCGCGCAGCCGAAAAAATCGTCGTCCCCTCACCCTCCGTCGCCATCTCCGCCGCCGAATGGTCCGATGTCCCCAGCAACAAAATAATCATCATCCCCAACGCCCTCGACCCCCACGAATTTGAGGGCCTGCCCGTCCCGCCTCAAACCGACGACTTCCCCATCGGCTTCCTCGGCCGCCTCGACCCCATCAAGCGCATCCCCGACCTCGTCGAGGCACTCGCCCAAATCCCCCGCGCCCACCTCCACATCTTCGGCGAAGGCTCCGAACGCGCAGAAATCGAACGCACCGCCATCCAACTCGGCCTTACCCGCCGACTCACCCTGCACGGCCCGGTCCATCGCCCCCAGGATGCCCTCTCACAAATCCGCCTGCTGGTTCTCCCCTCCGCCGCCGAAGGATTCGGTCTGGTTCTCATCGAAGCCATGGCCGCCGGAATTCCAGTCGTCGCCACCGACGTCCCCGGCATCCGCGATGTCGTCAAAAATGAATTGACCGGTCTTCTCGTCCCCCCCGCCCAGCCCCAAAAACTCGCCGACGCCATCAATCGCCTGATCAATGACCCCCTCCTCCGCAATCGCCTCATCGAAGCCGCCTCCCGCGACGTTCGCGAACGCTTCACATGGGACATCGTCCTGCCGAAATACCGACAACTCCTCGGTCTCTAATCCCCCTCAATCATATTTCTCCGGCTCCTCCCCCTTCGGCCGCGTTTTCCACCGCCGATGCACCCACCAATACTGCCCGGCATCTTTGCGAACAAAGTCCTCAATCGCCCTCGTGTACCTCTGCGTGATGTACCTGAGCGGATCCTGCTCAAGCGCCCAATCCCCCGGCCGAATGATGTCCTGCACCCCCACCACGAATTGAAACCGATCATTCACCCGCCGCGCATATCCCACCACCACCGGCAGGTTGTATTCCATCGCCAAAAGCCCAATCGACTTGTACGTGCTCGCCTTCCTCCCAAAAAAATCCACAAAAATCCCCTTGCTCCCCGCATTCTGATCGGCCACAAATCCCACCACCCCCCTCTGCTCGAGCACCCCCGTCACCTCCTCCGTCGCACCCTTTTTCGCGATGATCTTCCCCCCCTGCCGCTCGCGCACGCCCATCAGCCACTCATTCACATATCGATTGTCCAGCGGCCGTCCAATCGCCGTCGTCTCAAACCCCAGCGTCCCCAGCACGTAATTGCTGATCTCAAAATTCCCAAAATGCCCCGTCAGCATGATCAATCCATGCTGCTTCCGCACCAGCATCTCCAGCACCTCGCGAAAATTCTCCAGTTGGATATACCGCGTCCAGGTATCGATCCGAATCAGCCGCGTGGTGAACAGCACCTCCACGAAAAACATAAATAGATTCTGCATCGACCGCCGGGCCAGCTTTTCCACCTCCCGCTCGCGCAGATCGGGAAATCCGTGCTTCAGGTTATAAATCGCCCGCTGCCGGTGCCTTTTATCAATCGTATAAATGAAATCCCCGACCATCCGCGCCAGCTTCAAATTCAGATCCACCGGCCAGCAATGCATCAGCATCGACCCCACGCGCAACCCCACGTATTGCAGCCGGTCAATCAGATCATTGCGGGGCTTTGCCATCGGCCGGGGATTCTAGAGGAATCAATTCTCGTTGACACGCCCGCCCTTTTGCCCCATCGTGCGCCCAATGGCCGTCGCTTCCCTTTCCAGCATCGAAAAAGACTTCGGCGAGCGCACGCTCTTCGACAAGATCAACCTCACCGTCTACGAGCAGGAGCGGATCGGCCTGATCGGCGCCAACGGCTCCGGCAAAACCACCCTCTTCAAAATCCTCACCGGCGAAGTGACCCCCGACGACGGCGACGTTTCCATAGCCCGCAACATCCGCGTCGGCTACCTCACCCAGGACCCCGTCTTCGACCCGGCCAACACTGTCCTCGACGAGGCCGAGCTGGCCTTCGCCCACCTTCATGACCTCTCCCACCGCCTCCGCGAGCTCGAGCACGAAATGGCCCACCTCCAGGGCGAGGCCCTGGAAAAAATTCTCAAACAGTACCAGACCACCCAGCACGAATTCGACCTCGGCGGCGGCTACGCCTGGCAGCATCGCCTCGAAGCCACCCTCCTTGGCGTCGGCCTCGAGCGCGTGCACTGGGAACAAACCGTGCACACCCTCTCCGGCGGCCAGCGCTCGCGCCTCGCCCTCGCCAAGCTCCTCATCTCCGAGCCCGACCTGCTCCTCCTCGACGAGCCCACCAATCACCTCGACCTCGTCGCCATCGAATGGCTCGAGCGCTACCTCCTCGACTTCAAAGGCGCAACCGTCCTCATCTCCCACGACCGCTATCTCCTCGATCGCCTCGCCACCCGCATCCTCTGGCTGCGCAATGCGAAAATCGATTCCTTCAAAGGCAACTACTCCTCCTTCGTCCAGCAGCGCGAGCTCATCGAGCTTTCCCAGCAGCGCGCCTACGAGATTCAGCAGGCCGACATCGCCAAGCAGCAGGAATTCATCCGCCGCTTCAAGGCCGGCCAGCGCAGCAAGGAAGCCCGCGGCCGGGATTCGCGCCTCCAGCGCCTGCTCAAAAGCGACGACATGATCCAGGCTGTCACCACCCAGCGCTCCATTCGCGTCTCCATCAACACCGATCAGCGCGCCGGCGACCAGGTCCTCACCGTCCGCAATCTTTCAAAATCTTTTGACGAAAAAAAACTCTGGCAGAACATCTCCTTCTTCGTCCGCCGCGGCGAGCGCATCGGCGTCATCGGTCCCAACGGCTCTGGCAAAACCACTCTCCTCAAGGTGCTCCTCGGCCAGCTCGAGGCCGACGACGGCGAGATCAAGTGGGGCGCGAACCTCAACATCGGTTACTACGATCAGCGCCTCGACGAATTCAATCCCGGGAACAGCGTGATGGAGGAGGTGGCCGAAGGCCGCAATCTCACGGACAAGGCCCTGCGCGACATCCTCGCCGTGATGCTCTTCCGCAACGACGACGTCCTGAAGCGCATGGACATGCTCAGCGGCGGCGAGCGCGCCCGCGTCCGCCTCGCCCAGCTCCTGGCCGATCAGCCCAACGTCCTGCTCATGGACGAACCGACCAATCATCTCGACATCGCTTCGCGCGAAGCCGTCGAAAACGCCCTGGCCCACTACGAAGGCACCGTCTTTTGCGTCAGCCACGACCGTTATTTCCTGAATCAAGTCGCCCGCCGCCTGCTGATTCTCCAGCCCCCCGGCATCATCGATTTCGACGGCAACTATTCCCGCTTGCAGGAAAAATCCGAGGCCAAAGCGCAGGCCAAAGCCCAGGCCCCGCCTCCTCCACCCAAGCGCGAAGTTCCCCAGGCGAAAATCGAAAATCGAAAATCGAAAACTCGGCAGCAGTCAAAAAAGGACAACCCCTACGCCCGCCCCTTCGGCCGCCTAAGCCCCGCCGAGCTCGAAAAATCCATCGCCGACACCGAACGCGAAGTCGCCGCCTGCCAGGCCGGATTCGCCAACCCCGACACCTTCAAAGACCCCGCCAGCGCCCAAAAGCTCCAAAAAAATCTCCAGTCCCTGCAATCAAAACTTCAGGAACTGGAAAGAGAATACTTCACCCGCCAATAGCGCTCTCCTTCTTCTCTCTGTCCATCAGTTTCTCGGCAATAATTTCAGCGCCACACAAAACCGTCGCCCCCTTCTTCGCCTTCAGCTCAATCATCATCTCACCCCCCGCCTCAATATTTTCATACTCCCTCACCAACGACCGATCCGCTCCTCCCGCCAACTTCACCACGTCCAATCCCTTCTCCACAATTCTCCCATTAATCACCACATCAAAAACATTCTCCCCCGCCTTCGCCGCCCCCGGCTGCGCGAAATAAAGTCTCACCAGATACGGCGCAAACTCGACACCGTCCGCATTCAGCGTCACCTTCAATGACTTGATGTTCTTTGCCCCCGACGCCGTCACCCACGGCATCGGCCCGCTCACCACCGATGCGTGCCGCCGGAAAAATTCCATCTTCTCCCCCGCCGCCGCCACCTTCACCGCCGGCGATTTCCCCCCCACGCTCGGATACTCCACCCACAACGTCCCCGCATCATCCACCCGATCCCCCGGCGCTCCCAAATTGATCCCAACCCGCTGCACGTGCTCGGCGGCCTCGTTATTCGCGCCCGTGTACGTCCACATCTCCGCTTCCGCATCCGAGTACAGCGCCAGCGATGTCTGCATCTGGTAACTGCACGTGCACGTCCTCGTATAATCCGGCGCAACCAAGACCCCGCCCGCCACGATCAAATTATTGGTGCAGCTCGAGCGAAATCCACCAAAATTCCCCGTCCCGCCGAATCGCGCCAAATCATAAAATCCCGCCGCCCCGCTGCGAAACGTCAGCAGATTCTGCGACGCCACCGGCGTATTGCACCCATACTGCCTGCTCCAGGTCCATTCCGCCAAAAAACCCGTGATCGGATCATTCCTGGTCAACGGCTCTCCGCTCACCAGGTCGGCCGCGCTGCTTTCCTTCAAAACCATCTTCCCCCGAATCATCGCCGGCCCGCTCGCCTCGCGGTCAAACCACAACACATCCCCGCTCGCTCCCTTATACGCCCGCATTCCCTTCGGCTCATCGCGCAGCGTATCCCGAGCCTTTCGCCCCGCCTCTACCAGCACATCGTACTCCCGCGAATAACTCAGCCACGTCCCCGAGACATTGTCCGATGTATCCCACAGCACGTTCCCGCTCGCCAGATCGAAAACCCGCAGCATCCCCGACGGCCCCGGCACCGGCTTATCCCGCTCAAATAGCGCGGGCACGGGATTCGTATCAATCGCATACAACCGCCCCCCGCCGATGCAAATCGCATTGTGCCGGAACAATTTCAGCGCATTGACTGACCACAGCACCTTCCCGCTCCGCCGATCCATCACAAACAATCCCTTGCTTCCCACCGTCCGCGGATTGGTCGCCGGCAAACGCTTGGCCGCCTTATCCTCCGGCTCCTCATCCGGATCAACCTTCTCCTGCGTCTTGGCCGCCGCGATCGCCGCAAGCCCCCGCTTTGCCCAGCCCCCAATCAGATAATCCCCCTCCACATTCAAATATCCCCACACGCTATCCGACCCGGCCAACAGCTCCGTCGGCAGCTCAAATCTCCCGATCTCTTCCCCATTGCCCGGGTCCAGCCGCAAACAGACCCGATCCATCACCACATAAATCCCATCCGCCAGCGAAACATAATTCGACCCCGTCCCGTTCGCCCCCGCCTGATGCGCTGTGTTATTGAAATACGACCCCACCCCCGGCACCGATTTCTCCCACAACACCCGCCCCGTATAAATGTCCATCGCCCGAATCTTGTCCACCCCCTCCACAATCGCCCTTCCATCAATCACCTGCGGCTGCGGCCCATGACCATGCCGCGGCAGCATCCCATCATTGCTCGACCCCCCAAACCACAAAATCCCCAGCGGCGCCTTCACCAGCGAATCGGCCGACACCCGCGTGTTGCTCGCGTCCGCATGCTCGTGCGTCCAGTTCCCCGCCCCCGCCAATCCTCCGCTCCGCCGCAGGCAAACCATCGACTCCACCGTCGAAACCGACGCCCCCCCCGCCTCAAATCGCCTCGCCACAGCCGCATCCGCCTTGAAATACGCCCGCCCGTGATACGGATGCAGCGACCGATACAGAATCGCCAGATCATCCCCCCGCAAAAGCGATGAATCGCTCGCCACCGCGACGCTCGCAAAATACGGCGGCAACTTCGCGCCCGCCAGCCTCCCCTCCACGACGGCAATCTTCCCCCCATAAATCCCTTCTCGTCCCAACCTCTTCCGCAAATCCAAAACCTTCCCCGCATTCCCCTCCAGCATCACCACCCGCATCCCACTTCGCTTCACGATCTCCCGCGCCACTCCCTCACCCGATGCTCCCAGCACCAGGCAATATCCCCCCTCCATCTTCGAATCCGCCAGTATCGCCCGCGCCATCTCCCCCGCCCCCGCCTCCACAAAACGCTCCTCCCGCTTCTCATCGGGCTGCGATTTCGCCGCTCCCAATTTCGCATCCCCCAGGCAATAAATTCCTCCATCCTCACACACCGCCACAATCGCCCCCGCCCCCGCCGCCAGACTCACCACCACTCCATCCACATCCACCCGCCACGCCCCATCCGGATTCTCCGGCGCAAACGGCAAATCCATCGCCGCCACAAATCCCTTCCCCCCCGCATACAACCGGCTCCCCGCCCTTATCAATGTCTTCCCATTGCGAATCGCCGGCGTTGCCACGCCACTCACAAATCCGATCGTGGGGAATTTGCTATCCCGCTCCGGCCACGCCAGACAGCTCAGGCTATACCCCGCGATCCCCTCCTTCACCGCCACATACGCCATGCCTCCATCGATCACCGGATTTGGCGTGACATACGCCGCCGGTTTTCCATTGGTCAGATCAAATCCCATGTCCCCCGTAAAAAACCAGTCCTTCGCCACCACCACATTGTCCCCGCCAAACTTATTGTTCAACTGAAAGTAAATCATCCTCCCCGTCTTCTTGTCATAACACGCGGGCAGCGACCGCCCATTGGGAACCAGCAGCTTGTTCCCCATCACCACCAGATTCCCCTGCGGCGCAATCCCCGCGAAGCTCGGCGCTCCATGCGGCTGGGTGAGATACGCCGACCCATCCCCCGAATTCGTCCAGATCACCTTCCCGCTCTTC
>JBGPEF010000049.1:0-16603 GCA_041482675.1 Tepidisphaeraceae bacterium
ACCTCACCGGCGCTGGCTACGAACCCACTGGCCAATTTCTTCTCGACGATGGCTCGCAAAAACATCCCATCTCCCCGCTCCAAATCCCCGACCTTCTCCAGGCCCTGACCATCGCCGCCCGCTGCAATCACTCCCGCGTTTTCGCCCGCGAATCACCCGAGACCGGCTGGCAAATCGTCGGCGATCCCACCGAAGCCGCCCTGCTCGTCGCCGCCCTCAAGGCCTCCGTTCCCGCCGCCGCCGAGCCACATCAAATCCTCCACGAAATCCCCTTCGACTCCGATCGCAAAATGATGTCCGTCATCCTTACCGATCCCACCGGCACAAATATTCTCTACACAAAAGGCGCTCCCGAACCCCTCCTCGCTCGCTGCACCCACGAGCTGGTCGGCAACGACCCCCGCCCTCTTTCCGAATCCCGCAAACACGAAATCCTCCAGGCCAGCCACTCCATGGCCCATCGCGCCCTCCGCGTCCTCGCCGTCGCCTTCCGCCCCCAACCACCAAACGAACCGCCGCAAGACGCGGAAAAAAATCTCATCTTCACCGGCCTCTTCGGCATGATCGATCCCCCCCGCGAAGAGGCCAAGGCCGCCGTTGCCGATTGCCATCGCGCTGGCATCCGCCCCGTCATGATCACCGGCGATCACCCCGCCACCGCTCACGCCATCGCCGCCCAGCTCGGCATCGCCTCGCGCGATGATCAAGTCATCAGCGGCGCGCAGCTCGACAAACTTTCCGACGATGAACTCGCCGCGCGAATCCAAAATATCTCCGTCTGCGCCCGCGTCACCGCCGATCACAAGCTCCGCGTCGTCCGCGCCCTGCAACGCCTCGGCCACGTCGTCGCCATGACCGGCGACGGCGTCAACGATGCCCCGGCCATCAAGGCCGCCGACATCGGCATCGCCATGGGAATCACCGGCACCGACGTCACCAAGGACGCCGCCGCCATGATCCTCCTCGACGACAACTTCGCCTCCATCGTCGCCGCCGTCGAGGAAGGCCGCGGCATCTACGACAACATCCGCAAGTTCATCCACTACCTCCTCGCCTCCAACACCAGCGAGATCATCCTCATGCTCCTCGCCGCCCTGGCCGGCTGGCCCGCGCCGCTTCTGGCCATCCAGATCCTCTGGATCAACCTCGTCACCGACAGCTTCCCCGCCCTCGCCCTCGGCGTCGAGCCCACCGAGCGCGACATCATGTCCCGCCCCCCACGCCCATCCCGCCAACCCCTCATCACCCGCCGCGCCGGCCTGCTCATCCTCTCCCACGGCCTCCTCCTCGCCGCCGCCGCCAAAGCCGGTTTTCTCCTGACTTACACCGGCAATCCGGCCTCTCTCCCCGCCGCGCGCACCGTCACCTTCTGCACCATGGCCCTCACCCAGCTTTTCTACTCCGTCAGTTGCCGCAGCCCCCGCTGGACCTGGCCCCAACTCGGCGCTTTCACCAACATCTACGTCGCCAGCGCCATGGCCCTGGGCGCCATCCTGCAAATCGCCCTCGCCACCATCCCCCCTCTCCGCCACCTCTTCAAACTCGCCCCCCTCACTCCATCTCAGTGGCTCCTCATCTTCCTCCTCGCGCTAACCCCCGTCACTCTCATCGAACTAACCAAACTCCTCACCGCCCACCGCCGCACTGTCAGGGGCGAGCCAGCACAATCCCTTGCGCCCCTCAATCCGCGCCCGTCCGAATAACCTCCACCGAGCATTCCGCCCGCGCGCACACCGCCGTCGCGACGCTCCCCAGCAGCAATCGCTCGAGTCTCGAACGCCCCCGCGCCCCAACGAAAATGCAATCCGCATCCAAAGCCTTCGCCTCCTCGACCAGAACTTTCTTGGGATCCCCCAATCGCAGCAATGGCTCGGCCGCCAGCCCCGCGCGTCGCAGCTCCTCCACCGAACCCTTCGCCATCGCCGACACCCATGCTGGTATTCCAGCCTCGTCAGCTTTCTCCCCCTCATCCATCACCGGAATCGCCACCGCCAGTTGAACATCCAGCGCCACCACCACCACCACGCCCGTTTCGGCCGGCCAGCTCCTCATCGCCACGGCCTGCACCGCCGCCGCCGAATTGCTCGAGCCATCCACGCCAATCAATATCCGCAACCCACGCCCCGCCGCCCCCGGCCGGTGCCGCGCCACCCGCACCGAGCACCTGGCATTATTCACCACCGCCTGCGAAACGCTTCCGAACACCGCTCGTCCCAGCGCCGACCGGCCATGCGACCCAACCACCACCAGGTCCGCTCCCCACTCTTCCGCCATCGCCACCAACGCCGTCGCAGGCGATTCGGCCCGCGCCTCCGCCCGCACCTTCGCATCCGCGAATACCTTCCCCACCCGCTCCGCTCCCTCCCCCGCCAGTCCGCGCGCCTCCACCATCGCCATCGCGGCCAGCCGGTGCGCCCGCTGCACCGCCATCGCGCTCTTCTCCCGCGCCTCCCCCTCCAGCTCCTCGAACATCGACGCCGGCAAATGCGGCCAAACATCCACCCCGCTCAACACCACAACTTCGCAGTCCGCTCCGACCCCCGCCCGCGCCAAATCCTCAATCGCCGCATTCGCGCACTCAGACCCGTCATAACCAACCAGAATCTTCATCCCTTTATCCTCACCAAGCCAAGCCAATTTTCAACCTCTTCCCCGCCGCATGCCACCTCCCCCACCGCCAAGCGCACAGCATCTGCTCCATCATGATTGGTTATTACCCCCCAAGCCGACTTGATCAAATAAAAAAAAGGGCGGCAGGGCTTGGCCAAGGAGGGGGGGGAACCTTAGGTCCAAGGGGGTCTGCCGCCCAGGACCCACATCATCGCCGAAAACTCTCCCGACTGCAACCACCATCATTCCCCGCGCCACCGCTTCACCCCGCTCGCCGCCCCAGCCGGCAAAATCCCATTAACAATTCGACTTCCAAATTTTCTCCCAATTCCCTGATTTTTAACCGAACAAATGCCAATCAAAAACGTATACAACGTGCCAGGAACGCCCAACACCAGGAAAGGGGGAAAAGATGCTCCGTTCGCACCCGCTCGGCCAAACCCCCACCCCTTCCGCGCGCCCATCTTTCACCCCCAATGTAACAAATGTAACGAATTGTAACACCCCGGCGACCCGTCTCTCACCCCCCTCCCCCCACTTTGGACGTATGAAGTTGAACGTTGGACCTTGGACGTTCGGGCACTACAGAACGAACCCATTTTTCCCCATTTTCCATCCTCCGGTCGGTTTCCGTCGTTCTCCCGTCGGTTTCCGGTCGGTTTCACGTCGGTTTTGGTCGGTTTCGGTCGGTTTTTCCACCCTTTCTTTGCCCCCTCCAATCCATAACCCATTGTCCCAATTCAATTTGCAAAACACACCCTCCTCAACCCCCCCCAAAAACTTTTCTTCCCCCTCCATCCCCTCCCCATCCCGATTTTCCTCGCCGCCCCACCTCATCTCTCGTCATTATATATGTCTCAACACATCCATTGCCCGGCCTCGCCGCCAAGTTATGTCCGATCGCGGCAGACGGAGGGTTCCGATGACTGTGCGTAATCCTGGCCTCTGTTTCCTTGCATTGCTCATTCTCCACTCGGCCGCCCTGGCCGACTATTCGATCGTCTCCAGCAAGTCCGACTTGGAACCCCGCGTCGGCCTGGGCGCTACCGGCCCCAATGGCGTCTATACCACCACCGCCTCCACCACCGCCTCCAACGTTCGCATCGGCATCTCCGGCGCGGCCTCCAACCGCGTCTACGGCAATGCCGCCTTCATGTTCCAGCTTCCCATCCTCGCCCCCGGCCAGACCATCACGGGCGCATCGTTTAAAGTGCTCGAATTGATCGATTCCGCCGCCGGCGATCCGGCCGCCAATGCCGACCTCTGGGCCATCGGGTTCGATAATAACAACAACCCCCCGCTCAACAGCGCGACTGAATCGCAGGCTTACTTCTTCAACGGCGCCAACGACACCAGCGGCGGCGTCGGCGGCGTCGCCCGCGCTTTGCTTCAGGACAACTTCCTCGTCCACACCGATGTCATCACCTCCGGCTCCGCGGCCGCGCATCAGATTTCTTCTCCTCAACATTCGTCGCCGGGCAGGCAAGGTCTGATACTCACACAGGGGGGGCAAATGCCAATCCATCATTCATCGCCTGGCGCACAATCTGCCGATGAACGCATTGCTTGCGTGCTGCGCCGCTGGAAATTTCTCGTGACCAACCAAAACGTGTTTGACTCTCGTGCCACGGCTAGTACCATGCGCCCTTCGGGGTGTGTGGTCGGGATGGCGGACAAGGCTGTCCGCCCCACCGACACGAATGCCCGCCCAACTGAGGTGCGAATGGAGTCGCGACCCGTTAGCCGGTTTTCAGGCCGGCGAATCCACTTTATCGGAATAGGCGGTTGCGGCATGAGCGGCCTGGCCCGCGTGCTGCTCGACGCTGGCGCCATCGTCAGCGGATCGGACATCAAGCTCAACCCGCAGATGACCGAGCTGGGCCGCCACGGCGTGCTCATTGCGGATGAGCAGGTTGGCACGCTGTTGCGGCCGGACATCGATCTGGTGGTGAGAACGGCCGCCGTTCCTGAGAACAATGCCGAGTATCGGGCTGCCTGCGGGATGGGCCTGCGGCAGATGAAATATGCCCACCTCCTGGGCGAGGTGATGGCCGAGCGGCTGGGGGTGGCGGTTTCGGGGACGCATGGCAAGACCACCACGACTTCAATGATCAGTCATGCGCTTTTGCAGTGTGGAGCAGACCCGAGCTTCGTGATCGGCGGGACGGTGGCGCAGCTGGGCGGATCGAGCCGGTCGGGGATGGGGCAATCGTTCGTGGTGGAGGCCTGTGAGTTCGATCGCAGCTTCCACAGTCTCTGGCCGCAGGTGGCGGTCATTACCAATATTGAGGAAGACCACCTGGATTGCTATCCCGGCGGGATTGCCGAAATCGTCGAGTCGTTCCGGATTTTCGCGCAGCGGGTCCCCATCGATGGGCGGATCATCGCCAACGGCCAGGATGACTCGGTGCGCAAGGCACTGGAGGGATTGAATGCTCCGGTGAGCTGGGTGGGATTTGATGACTTGGGGTCATTGGATTGGGCGGTGTCGGGGATCAGCATGGGGAATGGATGCTACCGCGGAGAAGTGTCCCGGCATGGCAAGAGAATGGCACGCCTGAACCTGAGCGTGCCCGGAAGGCATAACCTGTTCAACGCCACGGCCGCCCTGGCGGCCTGTGAGGCGTGCGGAGTGGATGTGGAGCGGGCGGCCGAGGCGATCGGCGGATTCCTGGGGGCCGATCGGCGCATGACCGAGATGGGCCAGAGCAATGGGGCCATGGTGGTGGATGACTATGGTCATCACCCGACGGAAATACGCACCACGCTGCGGGCGCTGCGCGAGAAATATCATCCGCGGCGGCTGATCTGCGTGTTTCAGCCGCATCAGCACAGCCGCACCCGGTTCCTGCTGGACGACTTTGCGGCCAGCTTCTGCGATGCGGATTTGACCATGATCCCCGAGATTTACTCGGTCCGGGACAGCGACGCCGACCGCTCGAGCGTGAGCACGCAGGATCTTGTCGAGCGGATCGAGCGGCATGGGCAGCGGGCGCTGTTCGTGCCGCAGTTGTCGCAGATCGTGACGGATTTGCGGCGCGAGGTGGGCCTGGGGGATCTGGTGGTGACGATGGGAGCGGGAAATGTTTGTGACGTGGGCCGGGAGCTGGTGGGTGGGTAGAATTAGGCCAGCGGAAGCGGGCTGATGCAAAGTCCCCAGGGCAACTTCCGCCGCACGGAAAGGTTTGAGTTGTGCTAACGCAGAAGGCACCCCCCGTGTCTGCACCATCGATGCGCATCACTGGACCGTTTAGTGGCTGCGAGGCGTTCGTCACCGAGAATGCGCCGCTGGCCAAATTCACCTGGTTCAAGATTGGCGGCGCTGCGCGCTGGCTGGTGCGGCCGAGGAATGCGGAGGAATTGCAGGAGGCATCGCGGCGCTGCATCGAGAACAACATCCCGATTTATGTGCTGGGATTGGGGGCGAATCTGCTGATCAGCGATGAAGGGGTGGATGGGGCGGTGTTTCGGCTGAGCGAGGAACATTGGAAACGCGTTGAATTTGAGAAAAACCTGGTACACGTCGGGGCGGGGACGGACATGCTGAAGCTGTTGATCAAGACGGTGCGGCAGGGGTTGTCCGGGTTGGAATGCCTGGCGGGAATTCCCGGCACGGTTGGCGGCGGGATTCGCATGAATGCGGGGGGAAAATTTGGCGATATCGGCGCTGTGGTCAGCCGGGTGACGGTCATGGATGCCAATGGGACGCTCTTTGAGCGAACCAAGGATGACCTGGTTTTCGAATATCGCCACACCAACATCGCCGCCAAGTTCATCCTCGATGCGACGCTGGAGCTGGAGGAGGATGATCCGGAGGCGATCCAGGAAAAAACCAGGCTGATCTGGCTGTATAAGAGGAACACCCAGCCGCTGAACAGTAAGAATGCCGGGTGCATCTTCAAGAATCCAAGAGGGCTGAGCGCGGGGGCGTTGATCGATCAGGCGGGATTGAAGGGTTTGAAGATCGGCGGCGCCGAGGTGAGTCAGAAGCACGCCAACTTCATCGTGGCCCACGAAGGGACGCGGGCGGAGGATGTGCACAAGCTGATCAAGATCATTCGCGAGAAGGTGTACGAGAAGAATGAGATACTGCTCGAGAGTGAAGTGCAGATTTGGCCGTAGGGATGAATGATGCGAGTCACTGTCTTACGAGGAGGACCGTCGGCGGAGCGGGAGGTGTCGCTGGTGAGCGGCAAAGCGGTGGCGGAGGGGTTGCGTTCGATGGGGCACGAGGTTTTTGAGTCTGATATTTCGCCCAATGACCTGTCGGGGCTGAGGCATCCGGCGGATGTGATCTTTCCGGTTTTGCATGGACAGTTTGGGGAGTCGGGCGAGTTGCAGGAGATCATGGAAGGACGGGGGATGAAGTTTGTGGGGAGCGGGTCGAAGGCCTCGCGGCTGGGGATGGATAAGGTGGCCACCAAGCAGGCCTGGGAAAAAGCGGGATTGCCCACACCCCCCTACCGTGTGATCACTTCGCTGGATGAGAAGATCCCCGAGGAGCCGTGCGTGGTGAAGGCGATCGCGTCGGGGTCATCGATCGATGTGTTCGTGTGCAAGGGCTCGGCCGAAGGACCCGTGGCGGCGAAGGATGCGGTGGAGAAGATTCTGCGCAAGTACAAGCGGGTGCTGGTGGAGAAGTTTATTTCCGGGCCGGAATTGACGGTGGGATTGCTGGAGGAGAAACCGCTGGCGCCGATTTGGATCGTGCCCAAGCGCGAGTTTTTTGACTATGAGGCGAAATACAAGTCCAGCGACACGGAGCATCGGTTTGACACGGGGCTGCCGGCCAAGGTGATCGAGCACTGCCGGGAATTGGCGATGAAGGCCAACGAGATTGTCGGGGCGCGGGATTTGGCGCGGATCGACATCATGCTGGATGAGCGGCACAACCCGTTTCTGCTGGAGATCAACACGCTGCCGGGCTTCACGCCCAAAAGCTTGCTGCCGGAGGCGGCAGCGCATGCGGGGATAAAGTTTGGGGAGTTGGTGGATCGGTTGGCGAAGCGCGCAGCTGCGCGTTGATGGAACCCCGGATGTAGATCCGGGGCTTCTTAATACCAAACGTTCGCGAAATTAATACCAGACGTTCAGGACAAGGGCCGGCTCTTTGATTTTGCCTTCGTATTGACCGATCGAGGTGGTGACGATCTTCACTTCGATATCGGGGTGGGCGTCGAGCCATTCGTTGATCTTGTCATCCATGTAGGCCATGCCCTCATCGCTGAGTCGGCCGTGGAAGGAGCGGACGCGGCATGCGCCCTGGCCGGTGGCGTAGGTTTGACGCTTGTACGTGTGAGTGGCATGCATGCCGGCGACGCCGAAGGCCTTGATTTTGCTGGGGGTCGGTTTGTCGCTGGTGCCGTCGTAGTCATCGACGAGACTGATGGGGTCGAGGGAATGGTCATCCGCCCTTGGCGCGGCTTGGGTGGGCATGCCGGCAATCTTGGCGCCGCCGCCGCCGTGGGTGGAATGCATCGGCTGTGCGGGGGCGGCTGGGCGAGGCTGCGCGGGGATGGCTTGGACGGGGCGCGGTTGCTGAGGGGCCTGCTGCGGTGAAGGTGCTGGATGACGGGCAGGAGTGCCCGTCCCACCAGGCTGCTGCGGCGGCTGCGTCTGATTCATACGACCTCCCAGGTTTTTCGATTGGCGTCGCCTTGCCCCGGGCTTGTGCGACTGTCCGACCGACCGAAGTGATAGGAAATATTATAAAGGCAGGCTTAGCGGATTCCTACAGAAAGATTCATAAAAGCCTGAATTCGGCCCGTCAGATGGTTTGTTCTTGATAAAAGCTGGTCTTGCGGTACTTTTGCACTCCAACAGGGCAGCAATCACAAACATTTCAGCAGAGGGTCGAAAATGATCGAGCGAACGAGGGTTGGCCGCTTTGCGCTGTACGCGGCCGCGATGACGGCACTTGGAGCATTGCAGCCGGCGGCGGCCGACACGACGACGCAATTTGCATTGACAGGATCGACCACAGCCCCGGGTGCTGGAGGGGGAACCGTTGGTTCGATCGTGGATGCTCCGACAATCAATAATAGTGGGCAGGTGGCATTCGCGACCGGCGTCAGCGGCGCTTCTGACGGCACCTCGTTGGCATTCATCCGCGGTGAGGCGAATGGGACCCTGACGCTCATCACCCGCAATCAGCAGCCTGCGCCCGGGGGGGGCGGCGGCACCATTTTCACGATGTTCCTGCCGACCATCAACAATGTCGGGCAGGCGATGATTGGGGTAAACCTGACCGGAACCAGCGATGGGAGCACCCAGGGATTTTTGCGTGGCGACGGTAGTGGCCCCGTGACGGCATTATTTCGCGACCACACACCCGCTTTCGGCCTGGGAGGCGGGACAATCGGCTCAATCAGCTCCTGGACCTATGGCGACAACAGCGCTGTCACCGTGAACACGACCATCACCGGCTCGAGCGACGGCAGCACACGAGGCATTTTTCAGGGGAACGGCTCAACCGTCGCCGTGATCGTCCGCGAGAAGAACGGCGCTGTGGGGCCGGGGGGCGGCACCTTCACCAGCGCCCTGGAATCTCCGGTCTCCAACAGCTTTGGGCATGTCGCTTTCAAGGCGGGCCTGACGGGGACGAGTAATGGAAGCTTCTCGGGGGTCTTCCGAAGCGCCTCAGGCACGATGACCAACATCGCACGAGATAACCAAACCGTGCCGACGGGGGGAACGATAACCGGCTTTTTTGGGATCCCGCAGCTCAACAATGCGGGACAAGTCGCGTTTACTGCCACGCTCAACTCGGCAGATGGAGCCACACGGGGAGTTTTCAGGGGAGATGGCGTTGGTCCGCTGGCGACCATCGCGCGGCACCTTCAGTCTGCGCCAGGCGGCGGTGTATTCGGCGCTGGCTTTGAGAGCGGCGACATGCTGATGAACAACTCCGGCCAGGTTCTGTTCCAGGCGCCCCTCATTGGCGCGCCTGACTTCAGTGCCTTTGGCCTGTTTCGCGGCGACGGCAGCAGCCTCACCGCGATCGCGCGGCAGGGACAGGTGATGCCGGGCGGCGGAAACATCTTCACCATCGCGGCAGACGCCGCTTTTAATAACACTGGCGCAGCGCTCTACAATGCCACGCTGGCAAACGCATCGGATGATCACGGCCTGTTCCTCTCCGACGGCCGGGATACGCTGGCGGTGGTGCGAAAGGCACAGGCGCTGGGGGGCAGCACGGTGGTCAATTTCAACATCAGTCAATTCACCTATGCGGGTGGGTTCAATTCAATCAACGATGCCGGGCAGGTGGTTTATACCGCCAACCTGGCCGATGGCTCGAACGGGGTATTTCGTTACACACCGGCGCTGCACTGGCGGAACAGCTTTGGTGGAGGTTGGAATACGGCCGACAACTGGACACTGGGAATCAATCCGGGATCGATGCATGACGTGATCGTCGATCCGCAGTTTGGTGGGGGCATCACCGGACCAACGGCCGACACAACGGTTAACACACTGGTAGTCGCAGGCAAGCAGGGCGATGCCAGCCTCTCGCTGGAAACCGGGAGCAACCTGAGCATCTCAGGCGCGACGACGATCAAGAGCACGGGATCGATCAATGTGGGCTCGGGAAAGCTCACCGGTGCGTCCGTGGTCAATGATGGGTCTCTGTCGGTGACGGTGGGTGGGCAGCTTTCGATTTCCACGATTACCAATAACAACAATGTCAGCCTTTCCGGGCCGACAACGGTGAACGGCCCGATCACCAACAACGGCATCATGAACGTCAGTCACGCGACCTTGACCGGCGGCCCGCTGACCAACAATGTCAATCTCAACCTCGACGCGGCAATCGTTTCGAATTCAATTACCAACGAAGTAGGCGGGTTGATCTCCGCGCGCGGAAATGTGACCGGTTTGATCAACAATCGGGGAACGATCAATATCACCGGACTGCTGACCATCAACAATATCAACAACGCGGGGCTGATTACGGTGGATGCGGGTGAGAGCATCGGCCAGGGATCGATTATGAATTCGGGGGTGATCACGCTGGCCGGCGGCGGCATCACTTCCGGACTGACCAACAACAGCGGCGGCATCATTCAAGGCGGCGGCGGAATCAGTACCATTTTGACCAACAACGCCGGCGCACTGCTCTATGCGAACAACCCGACGTATCCGCTCTCGACGAGCATCAGCACCAATAACACTGGGGCGCGTATTCGCGTGGCCGATGGGAGCACCCTGAATATCAGCAATAGTTTGAGCAATCTTGGACTGGTCACTCTGGGGGGCGAGGATGCAAATCTGAATGTCGGATCGAACCAGACGATCACCAACAACAGCGGCGGCATCATCAGCGGTGCGGGAACGATCTCCGCATCGGTCAGCAATTTCGGAACGGTGCACGCGGAAGGGGGACTGTTGCTGATCACCGGCGGTGGTGGGTCGAACCAGGGCAGCGGTCTGCTGCAAGTCAGCGAAGGGGCGACGCTTCTATTCGCACAGGGCATCAATTCCAACTCCGGCACGATCAATGTGAGCGGAGGGTAGTTCATCAACAATTCGGTGACGACGTTCTCCAACAGTGGAAAGATTTCCGGCTACGGCACGTTTACCTCCGCCAATTTCACCAACGGCGGGACGATGACGTTCACGGGCGGATTTACCACCATCAACGGCACGGTGATCAACAGCAGCACTCGAAAGATCGAAGTGGCCAACGACCCGGCGCTGTTCACGGGGAACGTGACCAACTTTGGGATCTTCAAGAACACCAGGACGAGCATCACGTTTGGCGGGACCTACACCGAGAATGGCACCTTCATCTCCGATCCGGCGGATAATCTCTTCAGCGATGTGACCATTGGCGAAGCAGGCGCGTGGGTGGGCGGCGTGGGAGATCGTTTCTTCGTCAGCGGCGACTTTTTCAACCGAAGCACTCAGGCCGCTCAATGGGAAACCAGCCAGGCCGAGCTGCACCTGATCACCGGCGGAACAGGCGACGTGCTTCAGGTCAATGGCATGGATACGGGCGTCAGTTTCGCCGGTTACGAGGACAATTTCGCCTGGGGAACGCTCTCATTGGCCGCCGGCCGAAGTTTGACCCTGATCGACGCCGATGCCATCCCCGGCGGCGCAGTTTACGTAGACCACCTCGATCTTCAGGCCGGTCTGGCCCAAATTGGTGAAATCACGGGGAACGGTTTGAATTTGTATTACCATCTGGGGAACCCTGCAAACGCATACCTGGGCGGCGGGACGTATTCACTGGCCGGCGGCGGGAGTA
The DNA here is from genome assembly GCA_041482675.1 of Tepidisphaeraceae bacterium. Lineage (GTDB taxonomy): Bacteria > Planctomycetota > Phycisphaerae > Tepidisphaerales > Tepidisphaeraceae > JBGPEF01. Next base: position 11,864 of record JBGPEF010000049.1, read on the forward strand.
TTTCGCCCGTGCCGGAGCCGGGGAGCATTTTTGCCGGCATCACTGCCGCGGCACTCCTGCTTGCCAGACGCCGTCGCGGGTATCCCTGGGGTTGGAGTCAGTATGAAACAACCCGTGAAATCTGATCGGCGCATCGCGCGCGCTGCGCTGGTGCTGGCCGCAATGGCAATCCCACTGCCGGCGCTGGCCGCGACTGGGATCTACAACGGCCCTGACGGAGGATCATGGAACACCCCCGCCAACTGGCTGGACGGAACCGTGCCCGTCAACGGCGACGGTGTGTTTATCTTTCCCACCGGCCCCGGCAAAACAGTAGTTTTCAATGGCAATTACGCTTCGCCCGGACTCACAGCCTTAAACATCGACGAGACCGGATTCGGCACCGCCGGAATTAGTCAGTCGACGAACAATATGGTGGTGTCTGGCCAGGAACAGATCGGCTATACCGGCCGCGGCCGTTACACCCAGACTGGCGGCACCAACACGGCCAACACATTGTTTCTTGGCGGCATTGCCGGCGCCACGGGTACGTACCAGCTTGACTTCGGTACGCTGACGACGACCAGCGAGCTGGATGTTGGATCCGCCGGCAGCGGAACGATGACCCAGACCGGCGGCACCGTCAATGTCTCAGGGTTCGGCCTCAATCTGGGGGCTCGTTCCGGAGGCAATGGAAGCTATTACCTCAACAACGGCAACCTCAATGCCAACGTCATCAACAACGGTGTCTCAGGCGGCTATGGGAATATCCAGCAAACCGGCGGCGCAATCACCATCACCGGAGGCGCCGCATTCAACAACGGCCCGCAAGGCACTTACAACCTCATGGGCGGCAATCTCAGCGCACCATTCCTGAACAACTCCGGCAACATTGCCATCGCCGGCGGCTTCTTCAGCGGCGGGGGCATCAACAATTCTTACTTCTCCCTGGTCAGCGGCAACTTCACCAACTCCGCCGGGTTCACAAACTATGGCATCCTGACCCTTTCCGGCGGCATGTTGGTCAACAACGCCCTTACCACCAATGTCGGCCAGCTTCAGATCAACGGCAACTCAGCCATCGTCAGCGGCGGACAGTTCATCAACGACACCCAGCTCATCCAGAACAGCGGCAGCCTCACTTTTACCAGCACAGGCACAGGTCAATTCATCAACAATGGCAACATGCAGTTGGCCGCCGGCTGGAGCATCAACTTCGGCGGCAGCAACAACTGGATCAACAATGGCACGATCAATCTCAACGGCGGGCGCATCGCCGGAATCGCATTCCTGATCAATCAGCCTGGCGCTACCATCACCGGAGCCGGGGTGATCACCTCGCTGTCTAATCAGGGCCGGTTGTTGTTAACCAGCGGCACCACCCGCATCCTGGTGCCCCTCATCAACGGCGGCATCATCGAGCTCGATGACCCCGCCGCCAACCTGGCCGGCGGAGCGATCACCAACACGGGCGAAATTGGCGGCCACGGCAGCGTCGGCAACGACATCGCCAACAGCGGCACCATCGAAGCTTCCGGCGGCACGCTGATCCTCGGCGGTGACGTCAACAACACCTCCCGCGGAACGATGAGCGCTCCCACCGGCGGCAAGCTGTTTATCAGCACCGGCCTGGGCGGCAACGCCGGCGTGATCAATCTCTCCGGCGGCACTTTCGACAACAACAACTCTGCCCTCAGCAACACCGGCCAGATTTCCGGCTTCGGCACGCTGCGCACCGGCGGGCTAAGCAACGACGGCACAATCACCTTCACCGGCGGCTTTACCACGATCAACGGCGATGTGACCAACCTGAAAAATCGCCAGCTCCGCGTCGCCTACAACCCGGCTCTGTTCACAGGAACCGTCACCAACGGCGGCACCTTCAAAAACACCGCCACCACGATCACATTCGCCGGCGAGTACCACGAAAATGGCACCTACATCTCCGACCCCGCCGACAACTATTTCAACAACGTCAACATCGCCCCCACCGGCGCTTGGGTCGGCGGCAAAGGCGATCGTTTCTTCGTCAGCGGTGATTTTCGTAATCAGAGCACGAATTCAATTCAATGGGACACCGCCGCCGCCGAATTGCATCTGCTCGCGGGCAGCGGCGACATACTCGCGATCAACGGGCGGGATCTGGGCATCTCCTTCGACGGGTATGCCAACAACTTCGCCTGGGGAACACTTTCCCTCGCCGCCGGCCGGTCACTGACGCTCATCGATGCCGATTCGACTCCCGGTGGTGCGGTTTATGTCGATTATCTGGATTTGCAGGGCGGTCTGGCGCAAATTGCCGCCATCACCGGCAATGGCCTGAGTGTATATTACGACCTGGGCAATCCCGACAACGCGTATTTGGATGGCAAGAGCTACTCACTGGCCGGCGGCGGCTCAATCGCGCCCGTTCCCGAGCCGGTGGGAATTCTGATGGGCATCATCGCCGCGCCCCTTCTGGCGCGACGGAAAAGGACAATCTGGAGGCGAGTATGATTCAAGTGAACCACACGCGGATTTTTCGCCGCGCCCTGCTGTTGGCGACCCTGGCAGTCCCCCTGCCGGCGCTGGCGGTCAACAAATCCTATATCGGTCTCGATGGCGGCCTCTGGAGCGACGGCGGCAACTGGGTCAATCCAGGCATGCCCCTCAACGGCGATTCGGCCTCACTCCTCTCCAACACGGACAAGACGATCCAGCTCGACGTCAACTACTCCGCTCCTGGTCTTTCGACCCTGGACCTCGACGGAAGCAGTTTCGCGACCGTCACCCTGAGTCAGCCCGGCGGCACCACCATGCGGGCAAGCAACCAGGAACACGTCGGATACCTCGGCCGCGGCCGATATCTCCAGACCGGAGGGGATAACCTGACGCCCTCGCTCACGCTGGGCCTCAATGGCGGCTCTTACGGCGCCTACGACCTCAGCGGCGGCACCATCTCTGCATCCGAATTCTGGGTCGGATATGCCGGCACCGGCGTGATGACCCAAACCGGAGGCGCGGTTACCGCTGCACTCGCTCTCCGTCTTGGGTCCACATCCTCAGGCAACGGAACCTACAGCATTACCAATGGCTCGGTGAGTGCTGGCTGGGTTGAAGTTGGACAGGTTGGAGTGGGTTATTTCCAGCATCAGGGTGGCAACGTTTCCCTCGGAAATCTATTCAACGGAAGCCACGGAATCTACAACCTTACCAGTGGATCCCTGGCAATTAGCGGCGCCCTCATCAACGATGGATCGTTTGCCCAATCCGCCGGCACCTTCTCCGGCAATGTCACCAACAACTCCAATATCTCCCTCAGCGGCGGCACTTTCACCGTGGCCGCTGGCGGAATGGTCAACTACGGCCTGTTCAGCTTTTATGGCGGCACCCTGCAACTCAACGGTCCATCCTCCAACCAGGGCTACATGCAGTTGAACGGCAACGCGACCATCTCCGGCAGCTCTGCTTTCATCAACTACGGCACGATCGCCCAAGGCAGCGGCACCGCCACCCTCAGCGGCGCAGCGGTCACCAATGTGGGCAACATTCAGCTCACCCTGGCCGGTGCTCTTAACCTCAACGGCGCCAATTTCACCAACAACGGCACAATCAACCTCAACGGCGCACGCATCGGCGGCTCGGCCACGCTCGTCAATCGCTACGGTGCGACGATCACCGGCAACGGCCTGATTTCCGCCCCCTTTGACAACCAGGGCGGACGCCTCCTGCTGACTAATGGCACCACCTTTATCTCCCAGGCCTTCGCCACCCGCGGTATCATCCAACTCACCGAAGACACCGCCAGCCTCAGCGGCGGCGCGATCTCCAACACCGGCCAAATCCTCGGCCACGGCAGCATCAGCAATGACCTCACCAACTCCGGCGGCGGAAGCATCGAAGCCAGCGGCGGTGCCCTCATCCTCGGCGGACTTGTCAACAACACCGCCCTCGGCAGCTTGGCCGCTTCCACCGGCAGCAAACTCTTCCTCTCCGGCGGCATGAGCACCAACGCCGGCCTGATCAACCTCACCGGCGGCGCATTCGACAACAACGGCATCAACCTCAGCAACATCGGCCAAATCTCCGGCTTTGGAACCATCCGCACCGGCACCCTCACCAACAACGGCTCCATGACCCTCACCGGCGGCTTCACCACCGTAAACGGCAACGTCACCAATACCGCCGGCAAACAAATCAAAATCGCCTACAACCCCGCCCTCTTCACCGGCAACGTCGTCAACAACGGCACCTTCAAAACCACCTCCACCACCGCCACCTTCTCCGGCTCCTACACCGAAAACGGCACCTTCATCTCCGATCCCTCCGACACTTACTTCATGGACGTCTTCCTCAACGCCCCCGGCTCCTGGACCGGCGGCGTCGGCGACCGCTTCTTCGTGAAAGGCGTCCTCGACTGGTCCGGCGGCTCCATGACCGGCAGCGGCGCGGTCACGTTCAATTAAGGCTCGGCCACACTTCACGACGTCAACGAAAAAACCCTCAGCGGCTGGACTTTTAACAATGAAAAACCGCTGGCGATCTCCGGCGGCAACATCAACATGGGCAACGGCGCGGTCATCAACAACACTGATGGTTTCACCTTCCAATCCGACGCTGGCTTCGTCAACACGCTGGGCGGCAGCGCGACTTTTGCCAACTCCGGCGCTGGCGTTCTCCGCAAAACCGGCGGCGCGGGCACAAGCAATATCAGCGCGCTCGTCGCCAACAATGGCGGCACCATTGACGTTCAGACCGGCACCATCGCCCTCAACGGCGGCC
>JBGPEF010000050.1:0-16522 GCA_041482675.1 Tepidisphaeraceae bacterium
ATGTAAGCGTTCAGTTTGGGGCCGAGGGCCTCCATGAGGGGCTTAAGCGTGGCGATCTGTTTGTCGGAGAGCAGTTTGCGACGATAGAGACGACGGAGAAAATGGGTCGTTTCGTTGAGGGAGCCACGTGAATTGCGAAGGAATCGTCTCTGATCAAGACTCGTGCCGCGGCCGAAACCTTCGGCAATGTTTGCGCCAATGCTGTCGGCGGAACGTGCGATTTGCAGTCCGACGGCGTCGCGGGCGAATTTGTCTAATCCCAAAACCATGTCCCAGATGAAGTCCGCAAGGTTTTCCGAGAGCTGATAAATCTCCAGCGTCTCAAATGCCGCCTTTGCCATATTCTTCTCCACGCCATTACGGCACTACAAACAACGAACAACAAACCACAAACACTTCACTCAGGCATCTTCAACTTTTTCGGCCCCACGGTGACGATGGTGAATTTTTCGGGGCGATGTTTTTTCAAGTAGGCGTTTACTTGATCGAGGGTGACGGCGTCGATGGCGGATTTGACTTCTTCCAGGGTGCGGATGCGGCCGCGGATGAAGAAGTCGTGGGCGATGGAGCCGGCGCGGGCGGAGGTGGATTCGCCTTGCATGATGGTGGCGGCTTTGACGCCGGTTTTGGCTCGGGCGAGCTCTTCGTTGGTGACGCCTTCGGAGAGGCGGTGGAGCTCGGTGATGATGGTGTCGAGGGTTTCCTGGGCGCGGTCGTTGCTTGTGCCGGCGTAGCCGAGGATGGAGCCGTAGCCTTTTAAGCTGGTGTAGCCGGCGGAGACGTTGTAGACGAGGGCGCGTTTTTCGCGGACTTCGGTGAAAAGCCTGCCGGACATGCCGCCGGAGAGGACTTCGATGCCGAGGCGCATGGCGTAGTATTCGGGATCGGTTTCTTCGATGCTCGGGTAGGCGATGCCGATGTGGGTTTGTTCGGATTCGTGCTGTTCGTGGTGGATTCGGCCGGGCGGGGGGATGATTTCGGTTTTGGTTTCGTCGAGGGCGGTCCAGTCGGCGAAATATCTGGCGGTGAGTTCCTTGATCTGGGCGAACTCGATGTTGCCGGCGAAGGAGAGAATGGCGGATTTGGGCTGATAGCGCTCGTTGTGGTGGAGCTTGCAGAGGTCGAGGGTGAGCTTTTCGAGCTCGGCTTTCTGGCCCATGGTGGAGCGGCCGTAGGGCCAGGGGAAATGCCATTCGCGGAGCTTGATCAATACTTTCTGGCGGGGTTCATCTTCGATGCCTTGTAATGACTGGAGGGCGAGATCGCGGGCGGCCTCGAAGCCGGATTCGGGCATGTGGGGGCGGCGGATGATGTCGGCATAGACACTCAGACCTTCCATGACCTTGGAGGCGAGGGCGGCGCAGGCGAAGCGGGAATGGTGGACGCCGACGGAGGCGGAGCGCTGGAGGCCGAGGGAGTCGAGATAGTCGGTGAGGGCGCGGCTGTCGCGCGAGCCCGCGCCGCGGAGGACGAGGTCGGAGAGGACAGCGCCGGTGCCGGAGCCTTCGCGGGGGTCGATGGCCGCCCCGGCGGCGATGAGGAGGGTCATGGCGGCGGACTGCATGCCGGGCATTTTTTCGCCGAGGAGGGTGAGGCCGTTGGGGAAGGTGTGTTGGAAGTAGCGTTCGGGCAATCCTTGCTCCTCTTGCTGGTGGCGTGGAATTATAGGCGGGGTGGGCGGGGGTGCCAGAGGGGAGCGAAGAAGGGGGGAGGAGCCGCAGATTAACGCTGATGAACGCAGATCGAGAGCGGAGTAGGCTTTGGTCGTGCGATTCGGCGCGGGTGAGCGCGCGGCAGGACTCTATTTCGGAAATAGGCTTATCTCCTTTTGCTCGTCCCGTTTCTGGAAGCAGCCACATGGACCAGCCCGTCCACCAAGTCACACAAATCATCAAACTCTCTGTAGAAGTTCTGGAGTTCCTCGGAAACCGCTTTCTGATCGCGGTGTGAGCACTCCAATTCTACCGTTTTTGCGCTCTCGTAGATCGACTTGAGTAACGGCTCAACCTCTTCCCGAAGGGTCTTGTGGATTTTCCTCATCGTGCGCAACGTTGGATCGAGCTGAGGCATCTTGCTTTGCTTTTTGGGCACGGTTCCTGCGTCACTGGCGAGTAATTCTGCTAAATCTGTCAACTCGCAAAGTTGATTTAAGCCGTTCGGTTGGACGGCCTCACCCGACAATGGTAAGCTCGCTGCATAGCCCGACCAAATCTAGGTGAGGATACCGACATGAGGATGATACGTCATTGTGCGCTCGCTCTATGCCTGCTGCTCGTCCTAGTGGGGTGCGGATCGCAGACCAATTCGTCCGGCGCTTCGCAACCTCAACCGCGCCAAAGGGAGGATCTGCACAAGCCTCCGAGCGACGCAGAGCTCTCAACTGCGGACTTTGGACTTCCGCCCGCGGAAAATTGGCGAGAGCAGATCCAGTCGGCGATGAGTGGCGTTCTCAAAGATCCCGAATCCGCGCGTTATACCTTCGTGGCACCTGATAAGGCCTGGGTTCCGTTATACTACGTGGAGAAACGCCTTGATCCCGATGGCGGAATTCACGTCGGGCACGCTTACGGATGGAGGGTCGACTTCACGGTGAATGCCAGGAACGCCTACGGTGGCTACGTTGGCAGGGAATCGTACATCGGTTTTTTTCAGGACAAAAAACTGCGAGCGCTCCTTCAGCCAGGCCCTGATTTTAAGGACATCTTCGGCTACCCGTTTTGCTGGGTTGTGTGGCCGGGGTAAGGCCCTCCAAGTGTCGGCTTGGCGCCAATAATCGATAGGTTGCAGAAATGTCCGGCAGAGCCGGACCTACAGGAAGTCGTCAGCCGTCTTTGCGGGACCAGTCGTAGGGGATGTCCTTGGTGTGGGGGTCGAGGCGGAATTCGTCGGGGTTTTGGTAGTCGTAAGTCTCCGTTGTGTAGTTGATGACCATGGCTTCGTGGTCGCTGATGCACTTGAAGCCGTGATAGACGAGGTTGGGTATCTCAATCAGGAAGGGGCTGTGCTCGCCGATGAAGAATTCGTTGATCAGGCCTTTGGTGGGGGAGCCTTCGCGGGGGTCATAAAGCACCACTTTCATCATGCCGCGGACGCAGATGAAATGGTCGGTTTGTTTTTTGTGGTAGTGCCAGGCCTTGGTGACGCCGGGGTAGGCGGTGGTCATGTAGACCTGGCCGAATTTCAATTGCTTCAGCTCGCGGTCGTCGGAGCGGATCATTTCCATGAGTCGGCCGCGCTCGTCGCAGTGGATCTGGAGTTTTTTGACGGTGACGCCGTGGATGAGTTGCTTGGGCATGGGTGTGGGGAGATTCTGAAGTTCCGGCCGCGGAAATGCAACCGCGAAGACGCAGAGACGCAAAGACGCAGAGAGGAAATTGTTTTTATGTTCAGTCGGTGGCGTCGTGATGCATGTGGGCGGTGACCATTGAGGAGCGGGGGGTGGTCATGCGCTGTTGGTCGCGCCAGAGTTTGATGAGGAGGTTGGAGTCGTCGAGATCGACGGCGTCGAGGGGGATGGGGTGGTCCTGGGGGATGGGGCGGGTGAGCTGGATGTTTTCGGCGAGGCCGATGGGGAGGAGGTCTTTGGTGTTGTCGGCGGAGTCGAGCTGGCCGTAGAGGGTGTGGCCGCCGATGCCGTCGAGGTTTTCGCCGGAGTTCAGGTTGCGCTTGGCGATGGCGATGGTGTGGGCGATGGGCTGGCCGAGGGGGGCGATGGTGGGCTCGCGATAGATGACGGCTTCGGCAGCGCTGAGGGGGGTTTCGATGTGGCAGAGGTGGTAGGGGCGGAAGAAGAGGTAGTCGGGGCCGTCGCCCATTTTGAGGTAGCGGAGATAGGGCTTGACCATTTCGGGGTGTTCAGCGCGGGCGATGACGAAGACGCCGCCGCCGAAGTCGCCGGCGAGGGTGTAGTCGACGGTGCCGTGGTCGGTCAGGGCGGGGGAGTTTTGGAAATCTTTGATGGCATTTTTGAGGTCGGTTTTGATGCCGATCATGCCGGGTTTGGCGGGGGTGAGGTTGGCGGCGTTGCAGACGACGTTGAGCTCGATGTTCATCTTGGTGCCGTCGGTGAAGGCACAGGTCATGCGCGGGCTGGTGTTTTGCTTGATGGCCCACTCTTTGATCGAGTCGGGGGTGGCGCGGATGTCCATGAAGCCCTTGCAGTTGACCGCGCAGCGGACTTCGAAGCCGCAGCCGCGGCAGTATTCGATGAGGCGCATGAGGACGCCGGGCTGGTCGCCGTCGGCGTTGGTGTAGACGATTCCGGCTTGATCGGCTCTTTGTTTGAGGATTGGGCCGACGGTGGCGTCGGTTTCGGCGTTCAGCGAGACGAAATGTTTGCGGTGGAGGATGGCGGAGAGGGCGCAGCGTGCGCCGTATTCGACGTGGCCGGTGGCTTCGATGAAGACGTCGATGGGGATGACGGCGGTGGCGACGTCGACGTCGGTGGTGATGGCGGGGCGGCGTTTTTGCACGGCGTCTTCGAGGACGCGGCGGTTGTCGCTGACGATGATGTCCTGGGGGTTGAAGCCGCAGGCGCGATAGGCATCGACGCCGCGGTCGGGGTTGCGGACGACGAGGAGGGCGGGGGACATGCCGGGGGTGCGGGAGAGCTGGTAGATGAGGCCGCGGCCCATGAAGCCTGCGCCGATGACGGCGGTGCGGATGGATTGGTTGCGGGATTCGAGACGTTGAAGTTGGCGGAAAAGGTGGGTCATGATTTATTTAACGCCCCATGAAAATGACGAATGACTAATGACTAATGACGAAGGAATGCCGAATGACGAATGCCGAAGACCCCTCACCCTAACCCTCTCCCCTGAGTACAGGGGCGAGGGGAAAAGAGGGGACCGATCCTGGAGTGACGGGGTCATACGGGTTGCTCCTCCTTCTTGGGCTCGGGCTGGGGTGGGGTGGGTTGGTGGATGAGGGCGAGGCGTTGGTTGGGGCGGAGGGTGTAGCGGAGGAGGTATTTTTTGCCGTTTTGTTCGACGAGGACGCCGACCTGGCGGGTGCCTTGGCCGCCGGTGGATTGGTCGCCGCCGCCGGAGGCGACGATGATGGCGGAGTTGGCGATGATGCCGAGGAACATGTGGTAGATGAAATAGACCTCGGAGAAGAGGGTGACCAGGAGCATGCCGAGCATGGAGGCGCAGAGAGTGGCCAGGAGGGACCAGAGGAGCCAGTGGTCTTCGAGTTTTTTGCTCAGTGACTTGGCGCGCCAGAGGGACCAGGCGGCGGTGGCGACAAAGCCGTAGAAGCCGACGATGCCCATGAAGCCGTGGATGACCAGGAGCCAGACCCAGTGGATGCAGAGATCGTGGAATGATTCGTTGTATTGCTGGGGAATTTCGCCGTAGCCGGTGACCCAGTGGCCGCGCATGCCGCCGCCGTAGAGGGTGAAGTTCTGGAGGCCGACGCGATACCAGGAGCTGGACTGGTCCTTGCCCAGCAGGGCCATGAATTCCATGGGGGTGCGATTGGCGCCGACGATGAGGGCGATCCACATGGCGGCGAGGGTGAGGACGGCGGGCTTCCAGAAGCGGCGGAAGGGGAATAGCGCGCAGAGTCCAGCGCTAAAGACCATCATCATCCACGGGCCGGAGGCGATGGAGCTCAGGACGCCGACGGGCAGGGCACAGTAGGCGATGATCCAGGGGAAGACGTTGCGCTTTTTGAAGAAGAGGTTGGTGGCGGGGGCGATCCAGAGGGCGAAATACCAGCCGAACATGATGAAGCCGAAAATGGGGCCGGAGGCGCGGTAGTACATGTCGCCGAAGAGCGGGCGGACATCCCATTTGGTGTTGGGGGCGCGGACCCAGAACTGGCTGTATTGGAGAATTTTGAAGTAGGGGGAATCGCCGGTGTACATCTGGTAGACGCCGAGCAGGGCCAGGGGAACGGCGGACCAGAGCCAGCCGCTGAGGGCGGCATACAAGCTGGGGCGGTCGATGATGAGGAAGCGGACGCAGAAGTAGGGGAGCATGGCGCTGAGGAAAAAGCCGCCGCGGTTGTTGAGGGCCGGGCCGGCCTGTGGGAGGGCCAGAAGCATGGAGATGGTGATGAGGAGGAAATAGAGGATGGCGGCGGTATCGACCCAGCGCCATTTGAAGTTTTGGCGGATGGAGCTTTGGAAGATGCAGCGGAGGAAAAGGATGCAGGCGATGTAGCGCTGGGCGGTGAGGGAGAGATTTTTGGGGGGGACGAGGAGCGTGCTGGGATAGAGGATGATGGAGATGGCCAGGGGGACGATGGCGTAGCGTTTTGGCAGGATCAGCGAGAGGATCGAGCCAACGATGGCGACGGCGAGAGATAGGTGCTGGTCGGGTGTCATGAGTGGGTGAGTGCGGGTTGTCGATCAGGAATGGGAGACGGCTTTGGTTGATGGGCAGCGCGGGTGAGTGTGTTCAGCTCGTCGGCGAGCTGTTTGGCGAGGTGGGGGCGCTGGAAGCGCGTGACCTGGTCGGTGTCGGGATGGAAGAGGGATTGGCCGGAGAGTTTGGCCTGGTGAAATTGCGAGATGGCTTCGGCGGCAGCGCTGACATCGTCGCCGTCGATGGAGACGCCGGCGTGGCAGTCCTGGATGAATCGGCGCATGTCGCCCGGGGGGCCCATGGCGAGGATGGGGCGGCGAGCGCCGAGGTATTCGTAGGCTTTGCCGGGGACGATGAGGGCTGGGCCGCCATCCAGTGGCGTGTGAAGGGGCAGGAACAAAAGATCCGCCGACTTCAGCCATGCCACGCTTTCCTCGTGAGAGCGGTAGCCGAGAATTTTGATTTGCGGGCGGAGGGGAGAGGATTCGAGCATCTGTTTGTCGGCGGGGGTGAGCTCGCCGACGAGGATGAGTTCAAATTTTCCGGCGGCGCGCTGCATGGCCTGGAGGAGATAGCGGGGGGTGCGGGTCCAGAGGTTGATGGGGCGGCGGGGGTGTTTGATTTTGTTGATAAGGCCTTTTTTCGCAAGAAGGTCGTCCCAAATCTGGGCCCATTCGGCGTGGAAGAGACCGGTGTGGACGATGCGGAGTGTGTTTGGTTCTGCCGGGGGGACTGGGGCGGAGGTGGTGGAGAAGTCGGCTTCGTCAAAGCCGTTGGTGAGGGAGATGATGCGGGTTTGCCGGGGGAGATTGAAGGTGTTGCGGACGGCGAGCGCGGATTGGGGGGTGTTCATGATGACCAGGTCGGCTTGGTGGAGGGCGCGGGACATGGCGGCGTGGTCGCGCCAGGCGTGGTAGCGAGTGGGATAGATTTTGGTTTCATCGAGGGCCCAGGGATCGCGGAGGTCGAGGATGAGGGGAAGGTTGGTTTTGCGCTTGAGGCGGACGCCGGCTTCGGCGGCGGTGAAGGGGGACATGGTGACGAGGATGGCGCTTGGAGAATAGTGTTGGAGCAATTCCTCGGCGGTGCGGATGGCGGGGTCGATCCACCAGGAGCTGGTATCGGTGGGATTGAGGGCGCGACGCCAGCGGGGCTCGATTTTGGATTCGTGTTGGGTGTAGCGGACGATGGTTTGCGACGGAAGGTCGCGGAGGAGGGTGTCATCGTGCATCTGGGTGACGCCGTCGTTGGCGCGGCCGCCGTTGGCGACGATGAGGGGTTGCCAGCCGAAGTCGGGGAGGTATTTGGCGAATTTCAGCGAGCGCTGGACGCCGGCGCCGCCGCGTGGGGGGAAGAGGTAGGACAGATATAGCAACGAGCGAGACAATTTTCGTGCTCCGGCAAGATGTCCGGCACAGCCGGACCTACGAAGCGTGCGCAGAGGCCACACCAAGCCTTTTTGACGGGTAGACCCGCCGTGCTCAGGTATGAGCTAAAGCTGTGCCAGAGGAATGGATGAGCCCGGCTGGCAGGGTTCGCTCCGCGAACGGAGGTTCGCACAGCGAACCCTACAGCAGATTTAGCCGATAGCAGTTATTGATGGCGTTTAAATGCCCAGCTTTGAAGAACGTCAATCGCGTCGCGGCACTGGTGCTGCTGGCGATCATTGCATATATGTTTGTGTGGCCTCGCCTGGCCCATTACCTATTCCGCGATATCCCAGAATTCTTTCGGGAGCGGAGTTGTCGCCAGTACGATCCGCCGCCGAATCTGGTGGTGTATGAGGAAGAACCGGCTGCGGCGAAGGCGCTGTCGGGCCGAGATGGTTATGAAACGGTGGCGTTGCCAAAAGGGCGGAGCGGAGTCGCGGCCATTTATATTCCCCGCTGCTGGAAAGATCTAAACTGGAATGTTAAGTGCTCAAATAGCGTGCTGTTCCTGCACGAGCTTCCCAGCAAATCCGGCAAGTCCTTTGTGTGGGTGGAACTCCACGGGCAAGACGAGCTTTTTTTGTACACGAGAGTTGCTCTGCCTGGGCGACCGGTGGATTCTTTCCGGACGCTTCCCTTCCTGCGGCGCGGGCGCGGTTATGTCCGGTTTTACGCGGGGCAGATCGACGCCGCCGATCCGTCACATTTCACCATCCGTTACACGCTCGACGGTAAGGACGGCATCATCCACGGCAGAATGCGAAAAGGAGACCACTGGCTTGATTTTGAGTTTCCTGAGGCCGCGCGGTAGGTCCGACTTGGCCGGACGTCCGGCACAGCCGGACCTACGCAGGTACTTCAAGTTGCGGGCCGCGAGTCGGGGAGTAAATCGGGATGCTATGGGGCGAATCTTCTTCGAGGGCGGCGCGATAAATCTCTTCCATCTGCTTCGTGTTGTGATTCCAGTCGTAGTATCGCTCGACGAAGCGGCGGCCGGCGAGGCCGAATTGGCGGCGGAGATTGGGGTCGTCGATGAGCTCGATGCAGGCCTGGGCGAGGGCGGCGCCGTCTTTGGAGGGGACGAGGAGGCCGGTTTGGTTGTGCAATACGGCTTCGGGGACGCCGCCGACTTTGGAGGCGATGACGGGGACGGCGCAGGCGCTGGCTTCGATGGCGGCGACGCCGAAGGTTTCGCTGTCGTAGATGGAGGGCATGAGCATGATGTCGAAGGAGCGGATGAGGTCGGGGACTTTGGCGTGGTCGACGCGGCCGAGGAGCTGGACGGAGTCGGTGAGATTGAGCTGGTTGACGCGGTTTTGGAGCTGTTCGTGCATGGATCCGCGGCCGGCCATGATGAGTTTGGTGTTGGGGCGCTCGCGGTGGATGGCGGCGAAGGCCTCGATGAGGATGTCAGGGCCGTATTTGGGGAGGAGCCATTTGACGAAGCCGAGGGTGATGATGTCGTTGGGCTTCTGGTCGCGGAGTTGGAAGCGGGAGAGATCGACGCCGAAGGGGATGATGTAGATGGGTTTGTTGGGGGGTGTGTATTTCGCGGTTTCGCGGGCGAGTTGATGGGTGGTGGCGGTGATGAGGCGGGATTTGGAGAGCATTTTGCGGAGGCTGATTTCCGCGCCGGGGTAGGGGCCGTTGTCGAAGATGACATCCTGGCCCCAGGTGGAGGCGATCATGGGGACGTTGATGCGGTCCCAGTAGAAGGCGCGGCCGCCTTCGGAGATGAAATGGAAGTGGATGAGCTGGGGGTCGAGCTGGCGGATGAGTTTTTGGAAGGGGGTGTAGTCGAGGAGCATGCGGAGTTTGGGGACGTGGTGGTACCAGTGTTTTTTGGCGGGGAATTGGATGACGCGGACGCCGTCGATGGGGTCGGGGACGTGGGAGAGGATGGTGAGGTCGCAGCCGCGGTCGCGGAAATGGTGGGCCCAGCGGTGGGTGTGGGTGGTGGAGGAGTCGGCGACGATGAGGAGGCGGAGGTTTTTGAGGGACTGAGAAAAACTAGCCCAGTCCCGGTTTTTCTCCGGTGTGAAACTAGCCCCGTCCCGGTTTTTTTCCTCCTGGTGAAGAGTGGCGGTCATGCGGTGCCTCGCTTGAGCTCGCCGAGGGCGCGGATCATCCAGGCGTAGCCGCGGCCGACCCAGTCGGGGCCTTCGCTGATCATGGAGCCGAGGGCGAAACGGGGAGTGCGGGGGGCCAGCTCGTTGAGGAGGTGCGATTCGCCGTTGCCGGTTTTGCCTTCGCGCAAAAGCTCTTCCTGGAGCAGGGTGCATTGGCGCTCGATGCGCTGGATGAGGAGCTGGCGAATTTGCGGGTCGGTGACATCGGGCAGATGTTTTGTGTTGAGGCGGACACTGCTGGCGAGGGCGACCATGTCGTATTTGGGGAGGTTGTCGGGGTGGGAGCGGTTGCAGGCGAGGCACTTGAGGGTGTAGGCGAGATCGGATTCTTTTGCGATGCGATACCAGAGATCCCAGTCCTCGACGACGGGGAGATCGAGGTCGAAGTCGCCGATGTCGTCGATCACGGAGCGGCGGACCATGACGCCCGAGGTTTGCATGGGCATGTGGCGGAGGATGCGCTCGAAGGGGCGGTGGAGGAGGCCTTCGGTTCGGCCGCGGATGCCCATTTCGCGGGTTTTCCAGATGCGGTCGTGGCCGTCGATGACGTGGATGCCGCAGAAGGCGAGGCCGGCGCTGGGGTATCGGTCGAAGAGGTGGACGAGGGTGGAGACGAAGTGGGGGAGCCAGAGGTCGTCGGAATCGAGGAAGGCGAGGAGGGGGCCGGTCGCCAGCTTCATGCCGACATTGCGGGCCTTGGGGGCGCGGCCGTTTTGCTGGCGGTGGAAGAGGAAGCCGACCTGCTTATCCGCAAGCTTTTGTCGGTAGGCTTCGATAATGCGGGGGGTGTGGTCGGTGGAGCCATCGTCGATGACGACGGCTTCGAGGGGGCGATAGTCCTGGGCGATGACGGAGTCGAGGGCGCGGGCAAGAAGATCAGCGCGATTGTAGGTGGGGATGATGGTGGAGACGATGGGTTTCATGTGCAGGCTCCCACTAAAGAGCCCTCACCCTGACCCTCTCCCGGAGTGCCGGGAGAGGGAAGGTGGGCAGTGCCCACCCTACGGTCTTCCGGAGTCGCGTGAGAAGGAAGAGTGCGGTCCGATGAAGCGGACCCTACACCGTGCCTTTGATCGTGGACCTGCTGCATCCAGGTGGACATGAGGCCGACCTGGTATTCGAGGGAGAAGAGGTTTTCCGCGCGGGCGCGGGCGGAGTGGGCCATCGAGCGATAAGCGTCGGGGGAGAGCTGGATCAATTGTTCCATTCCATCGGCGAGGGCGGGGGGGTTGTCGGCTTGGACGAGGAGGCCGGTGCCGGGGGCGACGGTTTCGTGGAGGCCGAGGAGGTTGGTGGAGAGGGCGGGGAGGCCGCAGGCCATGGCTTCGCGGAGGACCATGGGCATGCCGTCGCGGTTGCCATCTTTAGCGATGACGCAGGGGAGGATGAGGGAATCCTGATCGGGGAGCCAGTTGGCGATGAAGGTGTGATCGCGCGGGCCGAGGAGCTGGACTTCGTGTTCGATGGCCAGGTCGTGGATGCGGTGTTCGAGGCGTTCGCGGAACGGGCCGTCGCCGATGAGGTCGATGGTGAAATCGCGGCGGCGCTGGGCGAGGAGGCCGGCGGCTTCGATGAGGATGTGGAAGCCTTTGATCTCGACGAGCCGGCCGACGGCGGCGAAACGGAAGGGGGAGTCGGGGTCGTGATAACGGGGCTTGAAGAGATTGATGTCGATGCCGTTGGCGAGGACGTGAATTTTGTCGGGGTTGAGGGCGGGGGCGAGCTTGAGGATGGCTTCCTTGTTGTAGTGGCTGACGGTGACGGCGAAGGAGCACTGGCCGAGGAGCTGGGGGAAAAATTTGGTGAGGGGGTTGGTGAAGATGTCGTGAGCGGGGAGGGTGCAGGCGAGGGGGATGTCGAGGAGACGGGAGGCGTGATAGCCGAGGAGGAGCTGGCGCATGGCGAAGTGGACGTAGAGGAAGTCGAGATTTTCGCGATCGATTTGTTCGATGGCCGAATCCCAGGCGAGGCGGTCGTGCCAGAGTTCGTCGGGGATGTCGGAGGGCTGGTGGTTGTAGCGATCGAGGAAGGCTGCGCCGTATTTTTTGGAGAGGTGGGAGCGGGAGATCAGCTTTTGGACTTTGCGGATGAGGGGAGTGTGGAGGCCTTTGACGCGGATGGTTTTGCCTTTGATGGTGTAGTTGGGGTTGTTGAGGGTGGCGGGGTCGGCGTCGCCGAGGGCGAAGGCGGTGACGTCATGGCCGAGGGTTTCGAGGCCGCGGATGTCGTTGACGACGAAGGTCTCGGAGAGGACGGGGAAGTTGGCGATGAGGTAGCCGATTTTCATGTGGCGGTTGCTGAGGGTTCAGGGTTCAGGGTTCGGGGTTCAGGTTCGAAAATTCGATAGGAATCGCGCTTGGGTTCGTTGCGGACGGTGCGGCTGCCTTTGTATTGCATCCAGCACATGGCGAAGGGGTAGGTGAGTTCTTTCCAGGTGCGGAGTTTTTTATCGAGCAGGGCCTGGGCGGTGATGGCGTAGCGGGAGGGTTGCATGAGGTCGCGGAGGAGTGTCGCGAGGGTGTAGGGATAGCCGAGGCGGGCGAAGCCCATGGAAAAGCTGGCGATTCTGGTGCTGAGGTCTTTCCAGGTGTAGTCGTGGCCGTGATAGCTGAGGGCGGCTTTGACTTGGGTCATGCGATGGCCGTTTTCGAAGAGCTTGACCTGCATGACGCGGTCTTCGATGGTTTCGCAGTCGCCGAAGCGGAGTTTTTCCCAGGCGGAGCGGCGGATGGCGAGGTTGGCGCAACTGATGGCGACCTTGCCGTATTTCTGATCGAAGCGGACGGGGATGGTGCGGAGCCAGGAGCCGTGATAGTCCCAGTAGAACGCGTAGCCGCCGGGATGAGGGAGTTGTTCGCCGATGGTGGCGTCGGCGGTGTTGTCGAGGATGGGCTGGACGAGGGTTTGGAGCCAATCGGGGCTGGCGGGGAGGACGTCCTGGCTGATGGTGACGATGATCCGGCCGCGGGTTTGTTCGAAGAGGTAATCGCGGGCCGCGCCGAAGCGGAACCGGGCGGGGCGATAGGGGACGACTTTGGCACGTTTTGATTGAGCGAAGGGGGCGGTGTCATCCTTGCTGGCGGAGTCGAGGATGACGATTTCGAAGGGGTAATCGGTTTGTTGGGAGATGAGGGAGTCGATGACGCGGTGGAAGAGTGGGCCGCCGTTTCGGGTGAGGATGGCGATGGAGACCTGGGGGTGAGGATGGTTGGGGGTGAAGGGCATTTTTATTTGGCGGCTAGTTCTTCGGGAGATTCTTCATTGGAAGATTCTTCGTCACTTTCAATGCTCACGGGCGGGACGCCCGTGGTACGAGCGGGATTCACGGGCGGGACGCCCGTGCCACGGTTGGGTTCGTCAGTGCCGGTGGCCCAGGTGTGGGGGAGGCTGAAGACGCCGGGGATGGGGAGGGATTCGGCGACGACGAAACGGATGCGCTGGAGCTGGTCGTAGGCGGGGGTGGATTCGTCGCCGAGCTGGATGTTGAACTGGTAGACGTTGGGTTCGGCGAGGATTGGGCCGATGCGCAGCTCGATCCAGCCTTTGCCTTCGATGGGGGGGATTTGGAAATTGTCGAGATTGGATCGGAAGATGGCGGCGGCCCAGTCTTCGGCGGCCCAGACCATCTCGACTTCGACACGGGGGCGTTCGACGCGTTTGCGGGCGTTGTAGTGGATGCGGAGGGTCATGTTCTGGCCGGTCTGGAAGGTTTCGGCGGGGATGCCGTCGGCGTCGAGGAGACCGGCGTTGGTCAGCTCGACAAGTCGGGCGGGTTTTGGGGAGGAGACGGCTTCGCGGGCCAGATCGCGTTCCTGCTCGAGGCGGATCTTCTCGCCCATGGTCTGGTGATATTTTTCGAGCACTTTCTGGCTGGGGCCTTCCATGAGGACCTGGCCTTTGAAGAGCATGACGGTGCGTTCGCAGAGGTTGCGGACTTCGTTGAGGTTGTGGCTGACCAGGATCATGGTGACGCCGTTTTGGCGCATCTTGTCCATGCGGTTGGCGCAGCGGTTTCGGAATTCGGTGTCGCCGACGGCGAGGACTTCATCGACGAGGAGCACATCGGGCTCGATGAAGGCGGAGATGGCAAAGCCCAGGCGGACGGCCATGCCGGAGGAGTAGCGTTTTACCGGTGTGTCGATGAATTCTTCTACTCCGGCGAATTCGACGATCTGGTTGAACTTGGCGTTGATCTCCTTGCGGGTCATGCCGAGGATGGAGCCGTTGAGGAAGACATTTTCGCGGCCGGTGAGATCGGGGTGGAAGCCTGCGCCGACCTCGATGAGGGCGGAGAGGCGGCCTTTGACGGAATAGGTGCCGCGATCGGGGCGGAGGATGCCGGAGAGGAGCTTCAAGATGGTGCTTTTGCCGGAGCCGTTGGGGCCGATGATGCCCAGGGCTTCGCCGCGGGGGACGGTGAAGGAGACATCATTGACGGCCCAGAATTCCTCGGCCTTGAGGGCTTGTTCGTCGATTTGTTTTTTGTTCCACCATTTGGAAACGAGGGCGGGGATGAGATCGCGCAGGGTGGTGTGCTGCTCGCCGCGGGCGAACTTTTTGTAAATGTGGTCGAAGATGATGACGGGGTCGGGCATTTATACAACTTCCGCGAATTTGAACTCGGCACGGTGGAAGACTTTCCAGCCGAAATAGAAGACCAGGGCGGCGATGATGGTGGCGACGGCCAGGCCGATTTTGTTGGGGATTTCGGTGCCCATGAGGATGGCGCGGTAGGCGTCGAGGATGGGGATCATGGGGTTGGCGCTGGTGAGCCAGCGGAGGCGGGGATAGTGCTCGAAGTTGATGGGGTAGACGACGTTGGTGGCGAAGAACCACATCTGGAGGATGAAGGTCATGATGTATTTCACATCGCGGAAGAAGAGGTTGGCCATGGAGAGGATGAGCGAGAGGCCGGCGGCGAGGGTGGCCTGGATGATGATGATGAAGGGGAGGAGAAGGAGGCGCGGCGTGGCTTCGACGTCGCCGGTGTGCAGGTAATAGACATAGAAGGGGAGAACGACGAGCGAGGCGATGAAGAAATCGACGAATGCGCCGGCCACCGACGCGAGGGGGAAGACTTCGCGGGGGAAATAGATTTTGGTGACGAGGCGGCTGTTGCGGGTGAGGCATTCCATGCTGTTGGTGAGGGTGCCGGCGAAAAATCCCCAGGCGACGACGCCGGTGAGGACAAAGAGCATGTAGGGCATGTCGCGGAGCTTGGATCTGTCGGAGAGGTTGATGGGGCCGAAGGTGAAGATGGCGTACATGACCAGGGCGTTGATGAGGGGCATGAGGAAGGCCCAGGTGACGCCCAGGAGGGATTGTTTGTAGCGCACGCGGATGTCGCGCCAGACAAGCATGCCTAGCAGGCCACGATAGCGCAGGATCTCAGAGAATTGTTCGCCCAACATTGCCCGTCCATTCAGCAAACATAATGCCGGTGCCGGGGAGACTGGTCCGTACACGATGGCGTATTGATCATGGATGCATCACCAGGACCCACCTGACCTGAAGGTGAGTCTATCGGTGGGGTGAGAATTAGAGAGTGGGAAAAATGGAAGGTGGTGGTGGAGGGCGAGCGGACAGGACAGATGGGCCGGGCGGGCGGGGCAGTTGGACGTTTTGTCCGGACTGGCGATTGGCGAGTTAAGAGACGACGGAGAGGGTTTTGAGGGATTGAGGGAGGGCGAAGGAGACGCCTTCATCGACGAGCGTGCGGGTTTCAATTTCGGCGTGGAATTCGGTTTTCAGGCGGTCGAGGAGTTGGTTGACGAGGTGCTCGGGGGCGCTGGCGCCGGCGGTGACGAGGATTCCGTTGGTGTTTTGCAGCCATTTGGGATCGAGTTCGCGGGTGTCGTCGATTAGATGAGCTCGCTTGCCGGCTTCACGGGCGGTGTCTACCAGGCGCTGGGAATTGGAGCTGTTCTTACTGCCGATGACCAGGACCAGATCGACTTCGGGAGAGAGGACGGCGACGGCTTTTTGGCGGTTGGTGGTGGCGTAGCAGATGTCTTCTTTGGGCGGAGCTTTGATGTGGGGGAAGCGGGCTTTGAGAGCTTCGATGGTGCGCTGGGCTTCGGAGACGCTGAGTGTGGTCTGGGTTACATAGGCGACTTTGGTTTCGTCGGGGACAGAGAGGTGGGGGACAGCTTCGGGGGATTCGATGACGATGATGTTGTGCGGGGCTTCGCCGACGGTGCCGAGGGCTTCATCGTGATTGGCGTGGCCAATGAAGAAGATGGTGTAGCCTTGTTTGGCGAATCGGAGGACTTCGAGGTGGACTTTGGTGACGAGCGGGCAAGTGGCGTCGATTTCGGTGAGGTTGCGCTGTTTGGATTGGAGGCGGATGGCGGGGGAGATGCCGTGGGCGGAATAGATGACGATGGAGTTTGGGGGAGCCTCGGAAATATTGTTGATGAAGGTGACGCCGCGGCGCTGGAAGTCCTCGACGACGTGGCGGTTGTGGACGATTTCGTGGAAGACAAAAATGGGGGGGCCTCTTAACTCTAATACTTTGTCGACGACTTCGACGGCCATTTCTACGCCGGCGCAGAAGCCTCGGGGGTTGGCGAGGAGGACTTTCATCTGGAATTATCTTATGGCTGAAGACATGCCCACGCGAGTACGCGTGAGCATGGCACCGGCCGTTGTG
>JBGPEF010000051.1:0-16461 GCA_041482675.1 Tepidisphaeraceae bacterium
ATTCGGTGCGCGAGGATGGCAAAAACATTCCGCGACTGCTGGGCGAGGGAGATTTGCCGCTGGGCGAGGCGGTGCGGGCCATGAAGGGGATTGGCTATGACGGGTGGGTTTGTCTGGAGACCGAGAAGCGCTGGCATCCGCAGGCCGCCCCCGAGCCGGAGGAATCGGTGCCGCAGTTCAAGAAGTGGATGGAGCGGCACTGGAACGGCTCTCGAGGATGAAGGTGACAGGGCCGTCGTTGGCGAGGGAGACTTTCATATCGGCGGCGAACTGGCCGGTTTGCGTGGGGATCTTCAATTGTTGTACCGCCGCAACCAATTCATCGAATAGTTTTCGGCCCACTTCCGGCGGCGCTGCTTTTTCAAAGGATGGCCGGCGGCCTTTTTTGGTCTGGGCGGCGAGAGTGAACTGGCTGACCAGCAGAACCGACCCCTTTGCCTCGCGGACATCCAGCTCGAAATGTTTCTGGCCATCCGCGCTGCGAAACATGCGAATGGATGAGAGCTTGTTGGCCATCCATTGCACATCATCCTGCGTGTCATCGTGGGCGACGGCGACGAGGGCGAGAATTCCGTGACTAATCTGGCCGACGAGCTTCCCCTCCACGACCACCTTCGCCTCGAGGACTCTTTGAAGAACCGCGATCATAGGAGCGTGCCAAAGGTGCGCTTTTGATTGACACGGTCAATGCGGACATCGACGGAGCGGCCGATGAGCGGCTCCGGAGCATCGAAATAAACCGGAAAATATCGCTCGCACCGGCCGTGTTGCATCGGTTCGCCTTCCTGGGGACGCTCGACGAGAAGATTGACGGTCTGGCCGAGGAAGGTTTGGCGGAAGGCCACGCTGTAGCGCGCGGCGAGGTCGTTGAGCAGGTCAATCCGCTCATTCACAATCGGCCCATGGATGAAATCATCCTTCCAGCGGGCGGCGGCCGTTCCGGGGCGGGGAGAGAAAGAGAAGGCGTGGATGTAGATGAACCTGGCGCGATCGACCAGCTCAAGAGTTCGGTCGAATTCACAATCGGTTTCGCCGGGAAAGCCGACGATGATGTCGGTGGTCAGGGCGGGACGGTCGTAGGCGGCGTGGAGTTGGTCGATCATCCTTAAATAGTCATCACGGGTGTATTGGCGATTCATGCGATGGAGGAGGTGATCGGAGCCGCTCTCAAGAGGGAGATGGAAGTGGGGGACAACCTGCTGGTGGCCGCGGAGGATGCTCAGAAGATCGGAATCAAGATCACCCGGTTCGAGGCTGGAAAGGCGCAGGCGGAGCAGGCCGGGCACCTTCGTGCAAAGCTCCTCAATGAGTTGGCCGAGCGGGGAATGTCCGGCCGAGCCGGATCGACGACGCCTCAAGGCCGTTTGCTGGCCATAGGCACTGAGGAAGATGCCGGTGAGGATGATCTCACGATGACCCGCATCGACCAATGAACTGGCTTCGGTGATGACATCCTCTACGGGCTTGCTCCAGAGTTTGGGCCGGAGATTGGGGATGATGCAGTAGGTGCAATGGGCATCGCAGCCATCCTGAATCTTGAGGAAGGCGCGCTGGTGGGCCTGCTGATGGTCATCGAGGAGGGGCAGCGTCGTCGTTCCCGGACCAAATCCATCCAAATTGCCGTGCTTTCTCGCAAGATTTGTGTTGACGTGATTCAATGTGTGTGGTTTATTGTTCACAGTGAATGCAGCCGCTGGAGTCCCTGCCTGGATCATCCATCCTTCATCCCCCACAGGCTCCGGTGACGGTTCATGACTGGTGGGGCGGACATTCCTGTCCGCCATCATCCGAGTGTTCGGTTTGGGAGGATGTAGATCTTCGGTCTGCCACAGATTGATGAGTTGTTCGAGCCGCCTTGCGACATCGTCGTGATGCGTGATCACCGCGTTAACGCCGGGCAGCTTCGACGCCGCCTCTGAGTCACTCGTGGCCCAGCAGCCGGTGACGATGGTGCGAGCGCCCGTGGCAGATGGTTCCCAAACCCCGGATGCACATCCGGGGCTCCGATTGGGATTGAGAACAGGCAGCCGGAGAGTTTGCCGAACCGTTTGGCGGCTCTTGCTGGCGGCCTGAATAGTAACGCTGCACGTGTTGACGATACGCAGGTCAGCGCTGGCTGGATGGTCCACCTGGCGCAGGCCGCGGGAGCGAAGCAGCGAAGCGATCTGCTCGCTCTCATACTGATTGACCTTGCAGCCAAGCGTGGAGATGGAAAAGGTCTGCATGATGTAACCCCGGATGTACCTCCGGGGCTCCGGAAAACCAAATAGACGCCCGCCGCTCCGCAATCCGTGCTTTGCCTGCACGAAGGCGGTCCAGCTTCTCGATTGTGGCCATGCCTAACGCAAGGCGGCGGCGCCCGCAAGTGTTTTTCACCATGATTTGCACCAATGGTGGGCGCCGAACCAAGGCGAAAGCGGGTTGCGGACCGGCGGGCGTCGAAATTGAGGATAGGGGATTTGGGAACCGTTGTAGGGGCGGCTTCCGCTGCCCCCGAAGCCCAAATACGGCGGCTAAAGCCGCCCCTGCGGAAGCAACCGCGAATGCCCGAGCAACCGGATTTGGAATGAAACAAAAAACGGAAGAAAGTCGTCCAATACGTGGGGAATAGGTTAAAATTGAATTTGCGTGCTGTAGCTGTAACATCATAGTTCCGACACCCGGGAAAACGGCGTTCCTCAAGCCGCTTTCCCCAACCAAGCTGCCCTCACATTGCTCTCTCTCCGTCAACGGAGAAATGGGATCCGAGAGCGAAGCGCTGGGTTAGCCAAGGAGATCACATGCCAAGTGCACGTTCCGCCTGGGGAATCGACATTGGGAACCGCGCATTAAAAGCAATCAAACTCGTTCGTGACGGAGATCGCTTTCGTGTGGATGATTTTGAAATCATCGAGCACGAGCAGATCCTCTCCGTGGCCGGGGATAATAAGGAGTCGCTGCTCCAGACCGCCCTGGCCCACTTCATGGAGCGACACGACACCAAGGGGTCGGTGGTGGGGGTGAGTGTCAGCGGCCAGCAAAGCTTTGCCCGTTTCATCAAACTCCCTCCCGTCGAACCAAAAAAGATTCCCGAGATCGTCCGCTTCGAGGCGATCCAGCAGATCCCCTTCCCCCTCGATGATGTGGAATGGAGCTATCAGCTCTTCCAGGAACCCGACTCGCCCGACGTCGAGGTGGGCATCTTCGCCATGAAGAAGGAACTGGTGAATCGGCAGATCGCCTACTTCACCAACCTGGGCCTGAACGTCCAGGTCGTGCAGATGAACCCGCTGGCCGTCTATAACGCCATGTTCTACGACGACCGCATCAGCCAAACGACCATGTTCATGGATTCCGGTTCCGAGAACACCGACCTGATCATCGCCGAAGGACAGGGCGTCTGGCTGAGAACGCTGCCGATCGGCGGAAATAATTTCACCGAAGCCCTGGCCAAGAGCTTCAAGCTCAATTTCGTCAAGGCCGAGGAATTGAAGCGCAACGCGGCCACCAGCAAATACGCCAAGCAGATTTTCCAGGCGATGCGGCCGGTTTTCGCCGACCTGGTCGCCGAGACGCAGCGGTCGATCGGTTTCTATGCCTCGGTGCATCGCGATGCGCGGATCGGCAAAATTATCGCGCTAGGCAGCACCTTCCAGCTCCCCGGATTGCAGAAATATCTCCAGCAGAACCTGCAATTGCCGGTGGAGAAGCTCGATGGGTTCAAGGCCTCCCCGCCCACCGATGCGAAACTGGCCGCCCCGTTCCAGGAAGGGATCATCACCCTGGCCGGCGCCTATGGACTGGCCGTTCAGGCAATGGGCCAGTCAAAGATCACCAGCTCCCTGCTGCCGGCGACGATTCGCAGGCAGAAAGTGTGGCAGGAAAAGACCAAGTGGTTCGCCACGGCGGCCGCCCTCTTCGTCGCCGGCTCGCTGGGCGCCGGCGCGAGCTGGTACCTCAACGATTACAGCTACGACCAGGCCGGGCCGGTTCGTAAGGAGTATCAGGAGAAGTTTGCCACGGCCAACGGTATGGCCAATCGGTGGAAGCAGGAAGTGGAAGGGATGGGAAAGGACGACCGCGACAACCTGCTGCGAATCAACGCGCTTCAGGAATACCGCGATCTGTGGCCGACGATGCTCAACGGCATTCTGGCAACCGTTCCAACCGGTGATTTGAATCAACTGAAAACTGTGAAACGCGACGAGCGCAAACAGATCGTGCTCGACAGCATTTCATCGCGGTATTTCCCCGATGTGCGCGTGCCGCTGGCGGCCTCGAGCAGCGAGTACCTCAAATACATGGGAAGGGACGTCAATCCCAGCGAGGCCCCGCAGGTGCAGCCGATCTATTCCACGGAGCGATACAGCCGGCGCGGCGCCTTCGCCGAAGGCGGCGGCGGCGGGATTTCCATCGCCGAGGAATCCGGCGCCTCTTTCGAGCAGGACATGACGCCAGGACAGACTGGACCGACGGCGGCCAACGCCACCCGCGGCTATATCGTCACCATTCGCGGCACCACCCCCAACAAGGGCCGGGGCAACTTCATCGACTCGGCCTTCCTCCAGAAGCTGCTGGAGCACACCGCGGAGCAGCAGTTGAAGCTCGGCCGCTCCTGGTATGTGGCCCGTGCCGAGATCGTGTCTGAGGGGCCGCGATTCAAGCCCAATGCCAACCAGCCCCAGTTCCCCGATGAAGGGGAGGAAAACGCCGAGCTCAACGGCGAGACACTCATTCAGCTCGACAAATTCGGCAAACCCATCTTCGACCCCAAGCGCGACCGGCTGATCCCCGAAGAGCAGATCGTCAATGACCGGGAGTTTGTCGTGCTGGCTATTTTCGCCCTGGACCCGGCCAGCGCCCCACCGGACCCCACCAAGAAACCGGCGACCCCATAACCCCGCGGCGAAGATGCGTGATGATCAAACAATGATTTGGCAGGAGTTGTCATGGATATGATCAAGAAAAACATGTGGAGCATCGTGTGCGGCGTGGTTGCCGTGCTGGCGGTGGCCTCCACTTATTATCCGCTGAGCGGAAAATTCGTCGAGCTGAATGGCAAGATGCAGGCGAGCGCGGATGATCAACGCAAGCTCAAGCAGCTCAATCAGCTCAATCCCAACATGCCGGTGGTCGACCCCAAGAAGTCGGAGGCGCCCAAGCTCAATCAGTTCCCCACCGAGAAGGTGATCGCCAAAGGCAGGGAGGTGGTCGGCAAGGTCCACACCGAAAGCGAAAAGCTCCAGCAGAAGGCGATGGAGATGAACAAGCGCGAGCCGCTGGTGGTCAACGCCCTGCCGGCCGGCCGCGGGCGGTTCCTCGGCGATTTCAAGGAGGAATACTATCGCGGGCTGGAGCAGATGCGCAAGGATTTGGGCGCAACCACGATCCCCTCGGAGGTGGAAATCAGGGACAAGATGGAGCAGGAGTGGGTGGATAATTACAAATCGAGGATCCGGATGATCGGCGACGTGCCTCAAAACGAGGCGGAAGTCCGCGCGGAGTTCGAGGATGTCAAAAAAGACATTCCCCGCAAGATGCGGGCCGCGCGGGCCCAGGGGCACGCGATGTACGTGAGCCCCGACAAGATCGGCCCAAATCCCGCCATCCCCACGGGCATGACCACGTCATTTGATTATCACCCGGGCATTCCAGCTCTCGAGCGAGGCGATCTGCCGGATATCGTCGATGTCTGGGCCGCCCAGCTTGGGTATTGGATTCAGGAGGATGTGGTCAAGGCGATCGTCGAGACCAATAAAGGCGCCAAGACGGTCGATGAGGCCATCGTCAAACGGCTGTTCAAGACGGAGATTCGCAAGGAATACATCACCAAGACCGGCCCGGTGCTGATTTCCATGGCCTCCAACCCGCAGAACCTGGTGGTGCCGCGCGATCAGGCGGCAACCGACACCGAAGCCGGCGCGGGCGCGCCCAAGTCCTTCGGATATTCCGCAACCGGCCGCGTGTGCAATCCCAACTATGACGTGATGCACTTTGTCGTGATCGTCGATGCCGACGCGCAGCAGTTTCAGACTTTCATGACCAATCTCACCCGCGGCAAGTTCATCACCATCCTGCAGGCCAACGTTCGTGGTGTGGATCGCGAGCGGTTTCAGCAGAGTCTCTTTTATTATTACGGCAACCAGCCGGTGGTGAGGCTGACGCTCAAGTGCGAGGCGATCTTCATGAGGTCATGGACGGTCGATCCCCAGCACCCGCTGATGCCGGTGAGCGTTCAGAAGCTGCTGCGGATTCCGCAGACCCCCACCGGAGTGGCGGAAGCGCGATAATGACCTGAAAATAGCCAGACCTGAAACACCATGAGAGGTGCCATATGAAAATCGGCGAATTTTTTGAAAAACATGTGCAGTGGATTGCCGTGGGCCTGGGCGTCGCCTGGCTGCTGTGGGTCGGTTGGGCCTATGGAGTCAATCGGCCGGAAATCGAGGTCGCCGGCCAGAAGTTCTCGGCCGGAAGCATCGATGAGTACATCCGCGAGACGGAAATGCAGCCGCTGGCTGCTAAGGTCGCCAACCCGAACATTCCCGCCGGGCTGGTGGATGTGCCGGATTTCACCGATGCGTTTGTCAGCAGCATGAACGGACAGGCGCCAAGGCCGCTGACGGCGATTGTGATACGCAGTGATCCGCCATATCAGCAAAGCGTGAAGATTGTCGACGACGGGAGGCCAAGGGAAAGAGTGATAGCGATCAAATTGCCCGAAGTAGCTGTCCCAACCGATCTCACGTCTGGGTCGGGTCGATCGCTGGTGATGGTCCTTCCCCCGGCCCCTGTCAGGATCCTCAACGCAAATAACCCCGACAACCCCAATGCCGCTCGTCCCAATATCTTCGACGGCGCCGTTGCCCAGCCCGCCGCCGCCGGCGCGGCCGTCGCCGGACAGCCCGTCGGAGTCCAATCCGACAAGGTATGGGTCACCCAGTTCGCCAAGCTCAATCTCACCGCTCAGGACAAGTTTTTTGCGGAGGCGAAAATTCCCCCGTCCCTGATGCAGAAAATGTACATCGAGGTGCAGATGCAGCGGCAGGAAGTGATGCCCGATGGCACCTTCGGCCAGATCGAGATGGTCAAGGGCCTGCCGATGAACCAGCCGCCGGTGGACCGCAAGGCGGTGACGGACTACATCAAGTGGTCGGCCGATCCCGAGGCGCAGAAGCTGATCCTGATTCCGAAGTTTTATGAAGTCGTGAAAGGCGCGGCCTGGGAAATCCCCCACAAGGCGGACGTGCCGCTGGTGGCCGACAACCAGCAGCCGGCCGACAACTTCAATCTCATGCAGAAGTATCAGGACTATAAAGCGCTCAAGACGCCGGCGGAGATCAAGAAGTTTAATGATTCGATGACTCCAGAGCAGAAGCGGGCTTTTTACAACTTCCGCATCGACGAAGAAAAGAAAGAACAGAAGTTGAAAAACCCCCCGCCCGGCGGCAAGGCGCCTCCGGTGCGGGAGAATCGGGCCCTCCCGCCTCGTCGCGGCGAAGGTGATGCGATCGATCCCCAGTTGCTCCGCGAAATGTTTGCCGATGGCGATCCTGCCATCGACGCGAGGCGCCGTCGGCTCATGACCAACGAGGGCGAAGGGGCGTACAGCCGCCGCCGAAACCGGTATGACACCGAGGGCATGCAGCCCTTGCAGCCGCAACAATCCCAACAGCAGCTTCTGGGCAGCATCGTCCCCGATGCCCTGGGCAACATCGACATCTGGGCCCACGATGAAACCGCGCAACCCGGGCGCACCTATCGCTATCGTTTGCGGGCCGTCATCTACAACCCGTTGTTCAACACCGCCAATACCGCGGTGGATCCAAAGATGAACCTGGTGCCCTATCTGCCCGGCGATCTGGCCACGGCGGCGCTCGACATGGAGAAATCCTGGAGCGACTGGTCCAAGTCGGTGGCCATCCCGACCAACCTCGACATGATGCTGGTCTCAGCGCAGAGCCTCAACGGCAGGGAAGTGGCCCGCTTCCGCGTGAAGCGCTTCCAGGAAGGAACCTTCAACGAAGCGCCCAAGGCCTTTGAAGTCGCTCCGGGCGACACCATCGGCGGGCTGGAAAAAGTCGTCGGCATCAAAGCGCCCGTCGATTTCACCACCAACTGGACGCTCGTCGACATCCGCCAGGCCGGTGGCGACTACCGCGTGCGGATCATGGACCCGCAGGGCCGCATGGAGATGCGCACCCTGGCCGGCGATCGCCTCCGATTCAAGGATGACGCGGCCCCAAAGCCGGTGGCCGCGGGACAGGTGGGCATGGTCAGGCAGCCTTGAATGCCAAATTCATTTGACGATTCGAGCGGCGGCCCGGAAGAATTTCCGGGCCGCCTTTAATTGACGAATCCCGCATTCTCGTAGGGGCGGCTTCAGCCGCCGTGGAGCAACTCGCCCCGGCGGCTGAAGCCGCCCCTACGGACTCTGTACCAACAACCTCCTGCAATATCACGGTGCTTGTCGCCCGAAGGGGTCCCCCTTATCATCCACCGCCTCATGAACCCCGGCACCGATTCGGAGAAAAAAGTCACCATTCGCATCCGCCGCCAGGATGGGCCGACGGCGGCGTCGCGCTGGGAGGAATTTGCCGTCCCGCATCGGCCCAACATGAACGTCATCTCCTGCCTCCAGTCCATCGCCGCCAATCCCGTGACCACCTCCGGCCAGCAAACCACGCCGCCGGTGTGGGACAGCGGCTGCCTCGAAGAAGTCTGCGGCGCCTGCACCATGGTCATCAACGGCAAGGTGCGGCAAAGCTGCTCGGCTTTGGTTGACAAGGTTGGCGCCAGCGGCGAGCCGATCACGCTCGAGCCGATGAGCAAATTTCCCATCCTTCGCGACCTGTTCGTCAATCGCCAGCGATTGTTCAACGACCTGAAGAAAACCAAATGCTGGGTGCCGATTGATGGAACCTATGACCTTGGCCCCGGGCCGCCGATCTCGCAGGAATTGCAGGAGGAGCGCTATCCCCTCTCACGATGCATCAGTTGCGGCTGCTGCCTGGAGGCCTGCCCGCAATATACTCCCGGCAACAAATTCGTCGGCGCGGCGGTGATCAGCCAGGTGCGGCTGTTCAACGATCATCCCATCGGCGCGGCCATGAAAAACGAGCGGCTGGAAACGCTGATGGGAGAGGGCGGCGTGGCCGACTGCGGCAAGGCGGGCAACTGCGTCGAAGTTTGTCCCAAGGACATTCCTCTCCTGGAATCCATCGCGGCCGTGCAGCGGCAGGCGACGGTTTTTGCGATCAAGCGATTCTTCGGCAAATAGGAACGGGCATTTGCGATTTTCGATTTGCGATTTTCGATTGAGGGTTGCGCTCACTGCCGCGCTTCTTGGGGCGTGGGTCATCGCGGGTTGCGCATCGAAAACCCAACGCGCCAAAGTGGGCCAAAAGCTGGATCGCCGCGGCGATGAGATCATGGTCTGCGGGCAGCTCTTCCACACCGGCGCGCCCGTCGTGCTCTGGACCGATCCGGGCGGCTACGATGCCTATCGCACCGAGCGCCGCTTCGCCCCCATGACCCAATCCTCCTACGCCGCCACCACCCAGCAGGTGAAGGAGATCAATTCCCCCAATCGTTATGGCCTGCGGCAATCCGTTCTCACAACCCAGCAGGCCGAACAGGTCCGCGGCGGCGGCTGGCCCCTCGAGCTGCTCCAGGAAAAGGTGGATCAATTTGTGATTCACTACGACGTCTGCGGGACGGCCGCCCAGTGCTTTTACATCCTGCACGATCGCCGCGACCTCTCGGTGCATTTCATGCTGGACATCGATGGAACCATCTATCAGACACTCGATCTCAAAGAGCGCGCCTGGCATGCAACCACCGCCAATTCGCAATCGGTCGGCGTCGAGATCGCCAATATCGGCGCGTATTCAACCACCTCGCGCGATGATCCGCTCGATCAGTGGTATCCGCACGATGCCACCGGCAAGCGAAGGATCGCCCTGCCGATTTACGTGAAGAAGGGCAATCTCCCCCCCGATTTTGTCGGCCGGCCGATTCGCGACGAGCTGGTCGTGGGAGAAATTCAGGGGCGCAAGCTGAAGATGTATGACCTGACGCCGCAGCAATACGACTCCCTCACCCGATTGACCGCCACGCTCTGCAAAGTCTTCCCCAAGCTCAAATGCGATTATCCTAAAGATGAGCAGGGCCAGTTGATCACGCAAAAGCTTTCCAAGGACCAGCTCGACGCCTACCAGGGCGTGCTGGGGCATTATCACGTGGATTTGCAGAAGACCGATCCGGGGCCGGCTTTTCAGTGGGACCGGGTGATCAACGGGGCGCGGGCGCTGAGCAAGTGAGGCATATTTCCAATGATCGCGAAGCGACTGGCGGCGTTGCTGTTGCTCGGCCTGCTGGCAGGCTGCTCATCGCATCCGGCGCCGTCAACCACGCTGGAGGCGCGGCTCGATACAGCGCTGAATCGCAACGCCGCCACCGGCGCGATCTTTTCCGCGCGAGTCATCGACCTGCAAACCGGCCGTGAGCTGTACGCGCGCTCCCCCGATCAGCCCATGATCCCGGCCAGCAACATGAAGCTCTTCGTCACCGCCGCCGCGCTCGATTTCCTGGGGGCCGATTATCGATTCAAAACCTGGCTGGCCATCGACGGCGGGGACCTCTGGGTGATCGGCGCCGGCGATCCGGCCGTCGGCGACCCGCGCATGGCCAGGGCCGCCGGTAAAAAGCCGACGGCAATCTTCGATGACTGGACGGAGGCGCTGCGCAAGCGCGGCGTGACCCGGATCGGCAGCGTCGTCTATTACGATCGCGCCCTCGACGAGCAGTGGGTGCATCCATCCTGGAACAAATCATTCCTGGTTGACTGGTACGCCGCGCCGGTTTCAGGGCTGAATTTCAACGACAATTGCGTGGATATCAAAGTGCTTTCGCAGGCGAAACTGGAAGTGACGCCGCCCACACAGAACGTGCGAATCATTAACGAGTTGGCGCCCAGCGGTAACGAGCCGCCCAAAATCGATCGCGCTGCCAGCGCGAATATTTACACCATCAGCGGCCCAGCCACCCGCCCGACGGACCTGGAGAGCAAGCCGGTTGTCGATCCCGGCGCGTTTTTCGTCGATGCCATGCGGACCCATTTTGCATCGCGCGGCCTGGAA
This sequence comes from Tepidisphaeraceae bacterium, assembly GCA_041482675.1. Taxonomy (GTDB): domain Bacteria; phylum Planctomycetota; class Phycisphaerae; order Tepidisphaerales; family Tepidisphaeraceae; genus JBGPEF01. The sequence goes on from JBGPEF010000051.1 coordinate 11,121, forward strand.
ATCAGCGGGCCCACCCGCCGCGCTGATTCATTCGATCGATCGCTCCTCTCCCCGCCCAAATTGGTCGCCGTCCACGAAACCCCCATGAAAGACCTGCTCTTCCGCCTCAACAAGAACAGCCAGAATCTCTTCGCCGAAGCGCTCTGTAAAATTATGGGCAAAGCATTTGAAGCCGCCCAGGGACACGATGTTCCCGGCTCCTGGGAAAGCGGCGGCCGGGCCGTGGCGGCGTTCTTTGCCAAAAATGCCATCGCCCCCGGCGGCTTTCATCTCGTCGATGGTTCAGGCTTGGCCCGCGAAAACCGCATCACCGCGCGCGTCGCCACCGACACCCTGATCGTGATGTTCCGTCACCCCCACGGCCAAATGTATCGCGAAAGTCTCTCCGTCGCCGGCCAGGATGGAACGCTCGCCAAGCGCATGCTCGATCTGAAGGGCCACATCTTCGCCAAAACCGGCTACATCGGCGGCGTGCGCACGCTCAGCGGCTACATCAAAACCCGCGGCGGCCGCTGGCTCTGCTTCTCGATTCTTTTCAACCAGGTCCCCGGCCCCGTAAAAGCCTTCGAAGAATTGCAGGATGAGGCCTGCCACGTATTGATGGATTACCGAGGCAATTGATGCACCCCAATGAGCCCCCGCGAATTTCCCTCGCCCTGCTCCCCACCCCGCTGGTGGATCTGCACAACCTCGCGAGGCATCTGGATGTCGACCGCATCCTGCTCAAGCGCGACGATCTGACCGGCCTGGAAACAACCGGCAACAAGGTGCGCAAATTGGAATACGTGGTGGCCGACGCGATGAACCAGGGCGCTGACACGCTGGTGACGCATGGCGGATTTCAATCGAATCACTGCCGCGCCACCGCCGCCATCGGCGCGCGATTGGGCCTGCGGGTGCGATTGATTCTGCGCTCACCGCAGGAAAAACCCCCCGAGGATGGCAATCTTCTCCTCTCCCGGCTGATGGGTGCGCACATCAGCCTGCATTCTCCGGAGGAGTACACCCAGCGGAAAAAGGCGCTGATCGATCAGGCCATGGCCGCCGAGCGCGAGGCCGGATTCAGGCCCTATTTCTTCCCCGTCGGCGCATCCACGCCGCTGGGATGCTGGGGATACATCCGCGCCATGCATGAATTGGTCGAGCAGCTCGGAAAATCGACCGGGGTGGATGTTTTTTCCGCCGTCAGCTCCTCGGGAACCTTCGCCGGACTCATGCTCGGCAGGGCGCTTTTCGCTTCCGACAATTGGCGCGTGATTGGCGTGCCCGTAAGCGACAGCGTGGAATTCTTCAGAAAGGATTTGCGCGACCTGGAACGGCGGACCGCCGCGGAATATCGGCTCGATGTGAAAGAGGAGCAGACGCCGATCGAATTGATCGACGGATTCATCGGCGAGGGCTACGCCATGCCCTATCCGGCCGCGCTGGAGACGGTGCGACTCCTGGCCAGGCTCGAAGGAGTGCTCTTTGATCCCACCTACACCGCCAAGGCCATGACCGGCATGATCGCCACCATTCGCACCGGCGGAGTCCGAAAAGGTGCCGTCCCAGTCTTCGTCCACACCGGCGGAATCTTCGGCCTGCTCGCACGGCGAGATCTCTTCCCGGCCTGATTTTGAAATGTTGGGTGCCATGCCCACACGTACTCGGGTGGGCATGCTTTCCCCCATGACGTTAAGGCGCCCCCGCCGCATCCAGCGCCATCCACACATCCGCCAGATGCCGCACATGCGTCAAATGCGCCGGCGCATCCGCGCCGTCATATCCCCAGACATGAAAATGTCCGACATCGGTGCGCGTCAGCAGTGGAAACTCCGGATCGAGCGTCGCCGGCAATGATCCGCGGGCAACTTTCACCTTCGACCCCCCCACCGCAGCGATCAGCGCCGTCGCGCACTGCGCCGTATTCGCATAACTCGCCGTCGGCACCATCGAATGAGTAAGCACAAACGTCTTCTCCCCCTTCGCCGCCATTTTCGCAAACGCAATCCACGGCTCAATGTGCTCCGGCGCAGGCTGAGTCGTCGAATTGGGCGCGAAGCTGGCATACATCGAATCGCACAGCACAATCCTTCGAATAATCCGGCAATATTCCGGCGATTTCACGATCTCCCGCACCGCGCCATATCCCGCGCTGAAGCTGGAAATATCCACAATGGTGATTTTCGCATCGGCCGGCGCTCCCACCTTCTTCAGCTCATTTTCAACCTGCCCCAGCAGCCGTCCAAACCGACTCTGATCCTCAAACGCCTTCCGATAAATTGTCGACCCCTCCCCCGGCGAAAAACAAATCAGCGGCCCGCGCAACCCATGCCGCAGGTGCTCATCAATCGCAAACCACGGCGCGCCGTGGAAATGAATCGTCAAGGCAATCTGCCGCGGCGCTGTTTTGCTCCAGCCCTCGGGAACAAACAGCACAAAAATCGATCCATCGCTCTCCACCTGAATCTGCTGCCCCTTGGGCGGTGTCGTTGGCGGCGCGATGTTCCGCCTCGGCATCGGCGGTGGCACCACGGCCGCAACAACTCGCGCACCCGGCGACGGTTTACCTCCGCTGCCGCATCCACCCGCGAGAAGTGCCACAATGAGCGATATAAAAAGTGTCTTGTTCATTGGTAAATCAAATATTTCTCCCGCGCCTTCCTAAATTCCCCCAGCGGCCCGGCCCACAGCGCTGGAATCTCCCTCGGATCATCCACCTCTTCAATCGCCTTCAGCGTCTGCGCATTTCCCAAAAGCCGCCCCACCTTGGCAATCTCAAACGCATCGCCAAAGAGATTTCGCAGGGTCCAAGCGATAATCACCGACGCTTTGGCCGGCTCAACCATCGTCCGATCGGTCACCGTAATGTAAACCCCTTTGCAAAGCTGATTGGCAAATTTGCTGGATGTCGGCGTAAACTCAATCGGCACAAACCGCAATCCCGCCATCTCCGCGCCATTCAGCGCCGCCGCCAGCTTCCTCCCATCAATCCACGGCGCGCCCAAAATCTCAAACGGCTGGTCCGTCCCCCTTCCCACCGACAAATTCGCCGCCTCCAGCGTCCCCACCGCCGTGTACAGCAGCGCCTGAGTCGGATTGCGCATATTCGGCGATGGATTCACCCACGTCAGCCCCGTCTCATCCCACCACATCGCCCGCTTCCAATTGCGAAGCTCGACGACCGTCAAATCGCAATGAATCCCAAATTCCTCATTGAACAATCGCGCCATCTCGCCAACCGTCATGCCGCTCAGCAACGGAATCGGCCCATAAGCCGTGAACCCCAGACTCGCCTTGTCCGCAATCGGCCCATCCACCATCAGCCCCGTAATCGGATTCGGCCGATCCAGAACCACCACGCGAATCTTCTGCTTCGCAGCCTCCTCCATGCACAGCCCCATCGTCGAAAGATAGGTATAAAACCGCGCTCCCACATCCTGCATGTCAAAAACAATCGTATCCACGCCTTCCAGCATCTGCGCACTGGGCCGCTGAGTCGCGCCGTACAGGCTGAAAACCGGCAACCCGGTCTTCGGATCAGTCGTATCGCCGACCTTCTCATCCAGCAACCCGTAAAGCCCATGTTCCGGCGAAAATAATTTCACCACCTTCAAATTTTTCGCCGCCGTCAAAAGATCAACCGTCCGATTCCCCTCCCGATCCCTCCCCGTATGATTGGTCACCAGCGCAATCCGCTGATTTTCCAGCAGCCGGTATTTATCCGCCTTGAGCACATCAATCCCGCACGCCACATCCTCCGGCGGCCCCGCCGCCTGGCGCCGCACAATCACCGGCGGCTTCTCACCAAGCAACGCCTCGCCAACCAGCGTCGATACCCGCTTCCGCAGCGCCACAATCTCCCCCTTGCCATCCGGATGCACGCGATTGGTCAGAAAAACAATAACGCAATCATTCTTCGGATCGATCCAGAACATCGTCCCCGTAAATCCCGTGTGCCCGAACGTCGTCATCGATTCAAACCGCTCCCCGCGCGCTGATGAATACCCCGTCCGCACATCAAATCCATACGTGCGGCATCCCGATCCATCCGGCAAACACCGCACCCTGGTCATCTCCGCGACAGTCTCCCATTTTAATATCCTCTTCCCATCCAATTCTCCCCGATTGAGAATCATCCGGCAAAACCGCTGCAAATCCCCCGCCGTGCTGAACACGCCCGCATGCCCCGCCACGCCCCCCAGCGCATAAGCCCGCGGATCGTGTACCTCCCCCACCATCCATCGCCCTTCGCGCTGCTCCGTCGGCGCGCACAGCGGCTTCCAATGCGCCGGCGGGTTATACGTCGTGTGATTCATCCCCAGCGGCTTGAAAATCTCCTCCCGCGCAAACCGATCCAGCGGCCGCCCATCCACCACCTCCACCAGTTTCCCCAGCACGATGTAACTCACATCGCTATACGTGAAATGCCGCAGCGGCAGCTTCGTCGGCTTCAGCGCCCAGATCTTCTCGAACGCGACCGCCGGGCCATCCTTGTAATCATCAATGTCGTTATCCGGAATCAGATGCCCGCGATGCAGGAGAAGATCTTCGACGGTGACCTTCTCCTTGCCGTTGGCCGCGAACGCCGGGATGTAACGCGCGACCGGATCGCTCAACTTCACTTTCCCCCGCTCGGCCAGGATCATGATCGATGTCGCGCATCCCACGGACTTGGAAAGTGAAGCAAGATCAAAAACCGTCTCCACCGTCATCGGCGCCACCGCCGGCTGCACCGCCCGATTTCCGTATGATTTCACATAAACCGTCCGCCCCCCGCGCTCGACGAGAAGGACTCCTCCCGGAATGCCCTTCCGCGAGATCGCCTCCTCGATCACGCGGTCCACCGCCGACATTCGCGCGGCGTCGATCGCCTCAATTGTTGAGGATGAGGAATCTCCAGCCGGCTTGGCACAGCCCGCAAAAAGAAATGTCGCCAGGAGAACGAGTGCAACCCCGCGCCCGCAATCGGTTAGGCCCATGCCGCCAAGGTAACGGCGGCCGCCATGCTTCTCAACAACCTCACCGCCTGCGGCGTCGCATGCCAAGCAGCATCGCCGCGCTGGCAACCAGCCCCATCGTCGCCGGCTCCGGCACCGCCGTCCCGTGCGCTGCCGCAAAAGCGCTCAGCGTCTGCGCATCGGCCGGATTAACCGGCAAAACCTCACCGCTGTAGCTACTGCCAAAAAACGACGCGAGGTCGATGAAATCCGAAATGGTAACCGCCCCATCGTAGTTGAGATCACCCTCCTGCCACGTCGCGTTGGCGCTCCCGAAATTGGAGGCCAGGTCGATGAAGTCTGAAATGCTCACCACGCCATCAAGGTTCAAATCTCCCTTGCGCGTCGGCCGCATCAGGATG
>JBGPEF010000052.1:0-16126 GCA_041482675.1 Tepidisphaeraceae bacterium
CCAAGCCCGCCCATCTGCCGCCGTCGAATGGCTCGCGAATTCTGGACGATGAGCGGCATCGGGGCGCGATCAACATGCTGTTCTTTGACGGCCACGCTCACACAGCGCCGTGGAACGGCATCACCGACCGCGACTTTCGCGGGCCGGATTGATAGATTCCCCGCGTGGCCAAATATCGCCCCATTCCCGAATACTATGACGCCGAATATGAGCAGGAGGAAATGCTCGAGCGGGATGTGCCGTTTTTGCTGAAGCACTTGCGGCCGCGGCAGGCGGTGTTGGAGCTGGCGGTGGGGACGGGGCGGGCGGCGATTCCGATTGCCCAGGCGGGACATCGGGTTGTGGGCATCGACAATGACGCGGCGATGCTGCTGGTTGCGGCCGAAAAACGGGATGCGGTGGGCTTGAAGGAAAAGCAGCTAAAACTTCTTGACCAGGACATTCTCGACCTGAAACTTGACGAGAAATTCGATTGGATCTGCGTTCTCTTCAACACGTTTCTCATCTTTACGACATTGGAACAGCAGGATTGCGCGCTTGGGGCGATTCGCCGGCACTTGAAGGCGAAGGGCCGGTTCTGGATGGACATATTTCAGCCAAATCTGGCGCTGATTGCCCAGGATGAATCGACGAATCTTCAGCCCAAGACTTTTTACGTGCCCCAACTGGATCGCACCGTCTTTCGCAGCACCGATGTCCGCCGCGATCCGGCCAGCCAGATCCAGCGCGTCACCTTCAATTACATCTGGTTCGACAAGGATGGGCGAGAAATCCACCAGAAGTGCACGTTCAACCTGACATTTCTGTTTCCGCGCGAGCTGCGGCTGCTGCTGGAGCGCAATGGGCTGCAAATCGAGAAAATGTACGGCAACTACGATGGTTCCAAGCTGAATGCCAATTCCCCGCGGATGATTGCCCTGTGCAAACTGCTTTGATTGCCGATCGTGTGTCGCGCCGCTATTCTCTGCCTCCCACCGTCGCCGCTGTCGCGGTGCATACCATATAGATGGAGCTTGCGATGCCTTCCGAAATCACCATGCCCCAGCTTTCCGACACCATGACCGAAGGCACGGTCATCAAGTGGAATAAAAAAGAAGGCGACAAAGTAAAAACCGGCGAAGAGATCGCTGACATCGAGACCGACAAGGCGACCATGCCGATGGAGGCGTTCGAATCCGGAACGATCGCGGTGATCGCCGTCGCTGAAGGGGAGAAGGTGAAAGTTGGCCAGCTCCTGGCGGTCATCGCTACGGGGAAAGAAGATCCGGCGGAGATCAAGAAGCAATTCGCAACTCGCGCTGCGTCTCCAGCGGCAGCGGCTCCTGTAGGGGCGGTTTCAGCCGCCGTCGAGCGGGCAACCCCTCCACCGGCGGCTAAAGCCGCCCCTACGATGCAAACCACGGTGAAGTCGTCGCCCCAGGCAACTTCGAAGGCCGAGAAACCGAAAACCTCGTACAACTTCGACATCATCGTGGTCGGCGGCGGGCCGGCCGGTTATGCGGCGGCGATTCGCGCCGGGCAGCTCAAAAAGCGGGTGCTCTGCATTGAAAAAGAAAACCTGGGAGGCACGTGCCTCAACTGGGGGTGCATTCCAACGAAGGCGCTGCTCGAAGATGGCGCGTTTGTGTTGAAGATGCGCACCGAGGCGGCCGCGCACGGCGTGGCTTTCTCCGATCTGCGCGTCGATTTTTCGAAAATAGTCGGCCGCTCGCGCACCATTGCCGATAAACTGAAAAACGGCATCGGCCACCTCTTCAAGAAATACGAAGTCAAACACGAGATGGGGATGGGCCAGCTCCTGGGCCCGCACCAGGTGCGGCTGACAAATAGGGAGGGCAGCAAGGAATTCACGGGCGAGCACATCATCCTCGCGACAGGCGCACGCGCAACTGAGCTTCCCGGCTCGCCGTTTGACGGGCAGACGATCATCACCTCGCGCGAAGCCATGACGCTCCCCAAGCTTCCCAAGCGCCTGGCCATCGTCGGGGCGGGGGCGATTGGGTGCGAGTTCGCGGACATCTATAGCGCGCTGGGGTCGGAGGTGACTGTCGTCGAAATGCTGCCGCACCTGCTGCCCAATGAGGATGAGGATGTCTCGATCATGCTGGAGCGGATTTTCAACCGCCGGGGCATCAAGGTTTTTCTGAAGACGAAGACGGAGAAGGTGGAAAAAGTCAGCGGCGGCGTGCGGCTCACGCTCTCCGGCGAGAAGCCGGCAACGGTGGAGGCGGATATTCTGCTGGTCGCCATTGGCGTCACCGGCAATGTGGAAAATCTGGCCGCGCCCGCGGCAAAACTTGAATTATTCAAGAACCGGGTCAAGGTCGAATACCAATACAAAACCAATCTCGAAAATGTCTGGGCCATCGGGGATTGTATTTCGATGCATTGGCCCCAGCAGATGGCGATGGAGGGTTATCGGCATCCCGACCTGGCTCACGTTGCCCACCATGAGGCGGTGCTGATTGTGGAGCGCATCGCCGGGCATGAACGGGAGGACATTGATTACAAAAACATCCCGGCCTGCACCTACACGCATCCTCAGGTGGCGTCGATGGGGGCCACCGAGAAAAAACTCCGCGAGCAGGGCCGCGAGATTCGCATCGGCAAATTCCCCTTCTCCGCTTCCGGCCGCGCGCTCGCTTCCGGCGAGACGGATGGATTTGTGAAGCTGATCTTCGAGGCCAAATTTGGCGAGCTGCTGGGGGTTCACATGATTGGGGAAAATGTGACGGAATTGCTCTCCGAGCTTGTTCTGGCGAGAAAACTGGAAGCCACTGAGGAAGAAATTATCGACGCGATTCATCCCCATCCGACGCTCAGCGAAGCGATCATGGAAGCCGCCGGCGTCGGGGTCGGCCGGGCGATTCATCTCTAGGGAAATTTGGCTGATTGACGGCCTAAAATCTGCCGATAGACTGTCCTACGGAGTCATTGATGAAAATAGCATTCACCATCCCCATCGCGATCGTCATTACCAGCGGTCCACCGCTCCGCCGCCCATAGGGTTCTTCTCAATTAGAATTACCAACCCTGAAGCGACCGGGCTTCAGGGTTTTTTGTTTTAGGCAGACTCATGACTCCAGATCCCGACAACATCAACCTAACGCAAGCGCAGCACCCACTGCGCGAGTTGATGCACCTGGCCGGGCCGACCATTGCCCAGATGGCGTCGTATACGGTGATGCACTTCATCGACACGCTGATGCTCTCGAGGGTTGGCGATGATGCGGCGGCCGCGGCCGGAACGGCGGGGATGTTCGCGTTTACGCTCATCAGTTTTGGCTTCGGCGTTCTGCTGCTGGTCAATGCGCTGGTGAGCCAGAATTTTGGCCGCAAGGATTATCCGGAGTGCGGGCGGTATCTCTGGCAGGGCGTCTGGTGGGCCGTGCTCTACGCCATCCTCATCCTCCCGCTCATCCCGATCATTCCGCGCCTCTTCTATCTGCTGGGTCATGAGTCGCAGCTCGTGCGCCTGGAATCGACCTACTTTCGGATCGTGGTCGCCGCCTGCATCACCAAGCTGGTCTCGACGGCGGTCGGCGATTTTCTGCTGGCGATCAATCGGCCCAACACGGTGCTGATTGCCGCCGTCACAGGAGTGTTGTTCAATTCGACCACCGGTTACGTCCTCATGCTCGCGCCGTTCGGCCCGCACCTGGGGGTTGTTGGCGCGGCCTGGGCGCAGAACGTTGGCCTGGCCATCGAGTTGGCCGTGCTGATTGGTTTTGTCGTGCAACCAGTCGTGCGGAAGACCTTCAACGTGCTGGACTGGAAGCTGCGCTGGCCGCAAATGCGGCTGCTTCTCAAGCTGGGCACTCCCTCGGGTCTTCAGACGGTCACCGACGTGCTCGCGTGGTCACTGTTTCTGGCGATGGTGATCGGCCACTTCGGCACGGCCGCCCTGGCCGCCAACAATTATATGTTCCGGTTCATGATGGTGAGCTTCATGCCATGCTTCGGACTCTCGGCCGCCGTCACCGCCCTGGTCGGCCGATATGTCGGCGCCGGCAAGCCGGAGATCGCGTCCAGGCGAGCTCATTTGGGGTTTATGGTCGCGGCGATCTACATGCTGATCTGCGGGGTGGTTTATTTCTTCGCCCGCCGGCCGCTGATCCACCTTTTCACCGGTGACCCGGAGGTTCTGCGCCTCGGCATGACCATGATGATCTTCGCCGCGCTCTATCAGCTCTTCGATGCGATGTACATCATCTACAACGGCGCTCTTCGCGGCGCGGGGGACACATTCATCCCGTCGCTGGTGACCGGGCTGGCGGTGTGGATCGTGATGCTGGGCGGCGGATATCTGGTTGCCCGATTTTGGCCGCGCTTTGGCGTGGCCGGTCCATGGACACTGGCGACGCTCTATGGCGCGTTCCTGGGCATATTCATGATCACCCGCTTCCGCCGCATCATCTTAAAAGCCGTGCCGGCCGAGCAGGTCCCACGCTCGACCTCGCCAGAGGAAAAGCCTTCCGCTACATTGCCGCAACTGGAGATGTCCTGATGTCCACCGAGACTCAGCCAAAAAAAGAAGATAAGAAAAGCTACAAGGAGACGCTCAATCTCCCGCAGACCGCATTCGCCATGGAGGCCAAGCTGGTGCAGAACGAGCCGGCGCGGCTGGCCAAATGGCAGAGCATCGAGCTCTACAAGATGCTGATGCGTCAGCGGGCCGGTTCGCCGCAGTGGATCCTGCACGATGGGCCGCCGTTCGCCAATGGCGACATTCACATCGGGCATCTGATCAACAAAACGCTCAAGGATGTGATCCAGCGGTTTCGATCGATGCAGGGGTATCACACGCCCTATGTGCCAGGATGGGACTGCCACGGCCTGCCCATCGAGCACAAAATTCAGGAGGAACTCGGCCCCAAGCTGCGGCAGATGCCGGTGACAGAAGTTCGCAAGCTCTGTTTCGCGTACGCCGACAAGTACGTGAAGATTCAGTCGGAGCAATTTCAGCGGCTGGGCATCTTGGCTGAGTGGGATAAGCCGTATGCGACGATGAGTCCCGATTATGAGGCCAGCACGCTGGAAGTGTTTGCCAGATTTGTCGAGGCGGGGTTGGTGTATAAAAAACTGAAGCCGGTGCCGTGGTCGGTGCAGAATCAGACGGCACTGGCGGATGCCGAGCTTGAATATAAGGATGTCGAGGATCCCAGCGTCTATGTTGAATTCCCGGCGGCCGACGCGGCGGCGGTCCAGCTTGCGTTTCGGACGAGGAACAACATGGATGTGTACTTCCTCGTCTGGACGACCACGCCCTGGACGCTGCCGGCCAACCTTGCGATCGCCGTGCATCCCGAAGTGACCTATGCCCTGGTTCGATATCGCCGCAATGGGGAGGAGAAACTGGGAGTTGTGGCCGAGGATCTGGTCAATGCGGTGTTTAAAGACCGCAAGGGCGTTGATCAGTATCAGGTGGTGGCGACCGCGCCGGGCAAATCACTCGTTGATGCCAACCTCACTTACACACATGCCTTCCTTGCCAAATCGGGGCGGATTCTGCCGGCGCTTTATGTGACAACCACGGATGGGACAGGCCTCGTTCATACCGCTCCCGGACATGGAGAAGATGACTACAACACCGGTTTGGCGCATGGGCTGCCGGTTTACAATCCGGTGTTGGCGAATGGGCGGTTTGACGAGACTGCTCCTGATTTCATTCGCGGCCTGACGGTTTGGGAAGCCAATCCGCTGATCACTCAAAAGCTGCGCGATCTTGGGCTGCTTTTTGATGAAGTAAAGATCGTCCACAGCTATCCGCACGACTGGCGGAGCAAAAAACCAGTCATCCTGCGGGCTACCGAGCAATGGTTTGTGGCCGTGGATAAGCCGTATGCCGTTGATGGTGGGGGTGGTGAAAAAACCCTTCGTCAGCGTGCCCTTGAAGTCACCGAGACCGCCACCTTCATCCCCGACTGGGGCCGGGCGCGGCTTCGCGGCATGCTCGAATCGCGGCCTGATTGGTGCATCTCGCGTCAGCGCGCCTGGGGATTGCCGATCCCGGTTTTCTACAATGAAAAGGGTGATGCGCTGTTGACGCCCGCTTCTGTTCGGGCTGTGGCCAAGCGATTCGCGGAAAAGGGGTCGGATGCGTGGTTCAATGAAACGCCTGCGCAGCTTCTGGGCAATTTTGATCCGGGATCTCATTTCCCGAAGGACAAACTTCGCAAGGAACAGGACATTTTTGATGTCTGGTTCGAATCGGGCAGCAGTTGGAATGCCGTGCTCCGCGCCCGGCCTTATTTGAAATATCCGAGCGACATGTATCTCGAAGGATCCGACCAGCATCGGGGATGGTTTCAGCTCTCGCTCCTGTGCGCATTGGGCGCAACCGGTCAGGCGCCGTTCAAGCAGGTTTTGACTCACGGCTTTTCTGTCAAGCCTGACGGAACGAAGGTGAGCAAATCCGACAAGGAATACGTGACGGTCGTGCAGGAAGTGAATCGCCACGGCGCTGATCTGCTGCGTCTCTGGTGCTGCTCGGTGGATTATCAAAGCGACATGCCGACCAGCCCCAAGGTCATCCAGGAATTTGGCGATAAATACCGCAAGATCCGCAATACACTTCGGTACCTGATGTCGAATCTGTATGACTATCGGCCGACGGATGTCGAGGTTCCATTAAATTCACTTGATGGCTGGGCACTGGCCGAGCTGGATCAGCTCATTGAGGATGTCACGGCCGCGTATGACCAGTATCAACTCCACCGGGCTTTTCGCCTGTTGCACGATTTCTGCTCGGTGCAGATCAGCGCCATCTATGGCAATGCGATGAAGGACCGGCTCTATTGCGAATCGCCCGACTCGCCGCTGCGCCGCCGGTCACAAACGGTCATGCACAAAATGCTGGTGGCGCTGACCAAACTTCTGGCCCCCATGATCGTCTTCACGGCGGATGAGGCGTGGGAGCAGATCACGCAGAAACCGGCCGAGGATGCGAATCTGCCCAGCGTGCATCTGGCACTTTTGCCCAAAGCCAGCGGCCTGGAAATCTCGGCCGAGCAGCGCGAGGAATGGAAACTGCTCATGGACCTGCGCGATAACGCCCTGGGGCAGCTTGATGCGCTGAAAAAACAGGTCGGATTGAACAAAGCAGCCGATGCCGAAATCGTCTATCAGATCGACGATGACCTGATGCGGCAAAAACTTCAGGCCTACGGCCCGGACCTGGAAGATCTCGTCGGCGCAGGACATCACACCTTCGCCGAAAAATCCCAGGAAGGCCCATCCGTCACCGTCAAAATCGTGGATCGCCGCGAAAGCTACAAAACCTGCGCCCGAAGCTGGAAGCGCCGCCCCGACGTCGGCTCCGATCCCGACTACCCCGACCTCACATTAAGAGACGCCGCCGCCGTAAAAGCCGCCAGATCTTCGTGACTTTTGTGCCACTGGCAGCTTGCTGCCAGTGCCCGAGTTGCACCACACTGGCGGACAAGCCGCCAGTGGCACAGATATCGCTGAGCCCCCCTTTCTGGACTTTGACTACCCCCCACGCCTATACCTCCAGAACCTCTTCAAGGAGCAACATGCCACAGACCATGCGTGCATTCCAAGTCCCCCGCCCCGGCGCACCCTTCCAGCGCGTCGAGCGCCCCATTCCTCAACCAAGCCCCGGCACCGTCCGCATCAAAGTTCTCGCCTGCGGCGTCTGCCACTCTGATTCGGTCGTCAAGGACGGCCTGTTTCCCGGCATCGAATATCCCCGCATTCCCGGCCACGAAGTCGTCGGCACCATTGACGCCGTCGGTCCGGGCGTGACCAACTTCGCCGTCGGCAACAAAGTCGGCGTCGGGTGGCATGGCGGCTACTGCGGCCAGTGCGACAACTGCCGCCGCGGCGACTTTTTCGCCTGCGTCACCGGCCAGGTCACCGGCATGAGCTTCGACGGCGGCTATGCCGACTACATGATCGCGCCCACCAGCGCCCTGGCGCGCTTTCCCGACGATCTGGCCCCCATCGACGCCGCGCCCCTGATGTGCGCTGGCATCACCACGTTCAACGCCCTCCGCAACAGCGGCGCTCGACCCGGGGACACCGTCGCCATTCTCGGAATCGGCGGGCTCGGTCATCTGGCGATTCAATACGCCGCCAAATCTGGGTTCAAAACCATCGCCATCGCCCGCGGCGAAGATAAAGCGCCTCTGGCCAAAGAACTGGGCGCATCGATTTATCTCGACAGCCAATCCCAAAACCCGGCGGCAGAACTTCAGAAGCTCGGCGGCGCAAAAGTCATCGTCGCCACCGTCACCAACGGCCAGGCCATGTCCGCCGTCATCCCCGGCCTGGCCGTCAAAGGCACTTTCATGGTGATCGGCGCGCCCCCGGCAATGGAGGCCAATCCCCTCTTTCTCCTCTTCGGCAGCCGCTCCATCAAAGGCTGGTATTCCGGCACCTCCATCGACTCGGAAGATACGCTGAATTTCAGCCTCCAAACCGGCGTCAAATCGATGAACGAAGTCTATCCCCTCGAGCGCGCCCCCGAAGCTTACGAACGAATGATGAGCGGCAAGGCGAGATTCCGCGTGGTTCTCACGACCGGCGGCTAAAGCCGCCCCTACGATTTGGAATCCACGCGCTGCCGCCGCGCTATCGGCTCGCGCCGAATAAAATACGCCATCAATTCCCCCCGCGAGCTCACCTGAAAGTGCTTATAAATCATCCCCACATACTCATGCACCGTCTTCACGCTCAATTCCAGCTCCCGCGCCACTTCCTTCTCGCTCATTCCCTCCAATAATAATTCCAGCGTCTCCCGCAACCGCTTCGACAACCCATCCCGACACAAATGCTCCTCTGTCGCCAACCTCACCCCCACCAGTGGCGCAATCTCATCATGAATCAACTTCAGCAGCGCCACCTCGCGCGCCCCGAATCTTTCTGCTCCATGCGGCCGATCGATGTTGATCCCCTCCGGGCGGCGCGGCAGGTCCACCATCCGGATCGACACCACATAATCATCGCAATCGAGCTGCTTGCGGAAATTCTGATAGTGCGGCGGGGCATAATAGGTCTGGTCATCCGCCATCTGGCTGCGCGGCACCGGGCAGTCCGCTTGGCGCGGTTAATGCTTCGTGAACAATCCATTCGTGCGGTTGGTGAACTTGCTGTATCTTCTCCGCCATGAACCTCGCCGTCCTCGCCTCCGGCTCCGGCACCGCGCTCCAGAATCTCATCGACCGAATTTCCGCCAAATCCATCGACGCCGCGATTCAGGTTGTCATCACCTCCCGTCCCAACATCGCCGCCCTCGACCGCGCTGCCAAGGCCGGCATCCCCGCCCACGTCATCGACCGCAAGGCTTATTCAAATTCCTCCGACTTCTCAAAATCGATCTTCAAACTCATCGATGATCACAACATCGACCTCATCTGCCTCGCCGGCTGGCTATGCATGCTGGCCATCCCGCCCCGCTATGCCGGCCGGATCATGAACATTCACCCCGCCCTCCTCCCCAGTTTCGGCGGGCCCGGCATGTATGGCATTCACGTCCACCAGGCCGTCCTCGCCCACGGCTGCAAAATCTCCGGCTGCACCGTCCATTTCGTTGATGAGAAATACGATAATGGTCCCATCATCTTGCAGCGCGTCTGTCCCGTTCTCGAAAACGACACCCCCGATTCGCTCGCCCATCGCGTATTTGAGGAAGAAAAGATCGCTTATCCCCAGGCCATCCGCCTCTTCGCTCAGGACCGCCTCAGGATCGATGGCCGGCGGGTGCAAATTCTGGCAGAGCCAGCCTGATGATGCGCGTTGCGGAACTCATTGTGGCCCCATCACTTCGGTGTTCACAATATTGTTTGTCCCAAATCCTGATTGACTTCCCGCTCTTGCAAGAACTAATGTTCTGGTAATCGGGGCAGGGCGGCCGGAGGATCCGACCCCGCCGGAAAGAAGGCCATGGATAGCGCATTCACGCCGGCGTCGGCAATGGGCCAGTTCGACGCGGTCATAAAACAAGATGAAAGCCTCCCGAAGGCAGCCCGAAAAGAGCCCTGGTGGGCGCTGCCCGCCGCGATCATCCTCACCTTCCTGACACTCGCCCTCGACCTGGTCATGCCGCGCGGCGCCTCGCCCGACATCGGCTACTGCGCCGCCGTCCTCATGGCCGCCACCACCGGCCGGCTCAGAGTCCTGCTTACTTTCGCCGCCGCTTGCTTTGCGCTCACCATCATCGGTTATCACCTCGAGGATCACGGACCGGGATTGATGGATGTTTTCGACCGCGCCATGGTCGTCGGCGTGATCCTGCTCACCGCATTTCTCGGCTGGCGTCGCGTCCGCATCTCCCAGGTGCTGAAGCGGCAGGCCGAGGTTTTGGAAAACACCACCCGCCAGCTTGCCCGCTCGAATGCCGACCTGGAGCGATTCGCCACCGTCGTCTCCCATGACCTGCGCTCTCCGCTCACCGCCCTGAGCCTCAATCTCCAGTTGCTCGCCCGTCAGTTGCCGGCGCACGATGAGGACTCGCGGCAGATCATCGGCGATATGCGCGGCAGCATCGACGACATGGGCAACCTGATCCGCAGCCTGCTCGAGCACGGCCGCGCCAGCCATGAGAAGCTCGACCTCTGCGCCTGCGACGTCGATGAGGTGCTCACTACGGTCCTCAAACGCCTCGCCGCTTCGCTGCAAAGCAGCGCCGGCCAGGTCACCCACGGGCCGCTCCCGCTGGTTCGCGCTGACCAGAGCCAGTTGATGAGCCTCTTCCAGAATCTCGTCGAGAACGCGATCAAATACCGCTCTGCTGAGCCGCCGCGCATCCAGATCTCCGCCAGGCCCGGCCCCTGTTTCTGCACCTTCTCCATCCGCGACAATGGCATCGGCATCGACCCGCACCATCAGCACCGGATCTTTCAGATCTTCGAGCGCGCCGAATCATCCCGCGGCGGGGCCGGCGTGGGCCTGGCCGTGTGCAAAAGCATCGTCGAACGTCACGGCGGCAAAATCTGGGTTGAATCCCGCCCCGGCAGAGGCGCCACTTTCTCGTTCACGATTCCCAACGCCCCCCCCAACACCCCCGAATTGCAAACCGACGCGCCACGAGAACGACCCCTCACCGTTGCCGTAGGCTGAATTGCTGGGTCGAGCTGAGGCGCTTCTGCGCCTGCTGCTGACTTAATTGCACCGGCTCGTGCCCCGGCGGCTGGTGCTCGCCGCTGCGGGCGTATTCGATCTCCTCTTCCTTCTTCAGCCTCGGCTGCTCGATTTTCGGCCGCACCACTTCAAAATTGGAAATCACCGCCAGCCCATCCACCTCGCACCCCAGCTTCCGCAGCCACTGCGCTGTCTGTCCGTTGCACGTGTGAAACAGGCTGTAATGCGAATCATCCTTCACAAAATAGGCGTGATCATAATCATTAAAAACCATGGTCTCGATCTTGGAGCAATATCGCTGATCCAGCTCCGCCAGCAGTTCCATCACCCGGCGCTGCTCGATCTCGATCCGCAACAGCCGTTTGCTGTTGATCATCTTTTGCAGTGCTTCATCATCCCCCGGATGCGGCAAAATGCGCCGCCCCAGCCCCGATGCATCCGACGCGATCAGCTTTGTCGCCCCGATGTACCACTTGTATTTATTGAGCGCGTAAAACTCCCAGTCGCCGTAGCTGTATTCCATCAAGTGCCCATCCCCCATCGGCAACAGCAGGCTGGAGTGCCGCCCATAATCCGTCACGTAAACCGCTACCGGATTTGCCGGATTTGCCGGCGGCGTGATCCTTGTCGCGCAGCCGCCCGCCAGCGCGAATAGGCTCAGAACCAGCAAAGTGACCCGCTGCCGCAACATCCCAGACTCCTCGTTCTCGACCCTCTCCATCTATCGTCTATCTCCTACCCTCGTCTTATTCAGCCCATTTTTATGCTCCAAGTTCACGGCTTCGCTCCGCCGCCCGGCGGATGGCGGCTACAACTATCTCCCCCATTTGCTTGCTTTCCATCAATTCAATTGCCGCCTGAGTGGTCCCTCCAGGGCTGGTGACCTTTTTGCGAAGCTCCTGGGGCATCTCCGATGAATTGGCCAGCATCGCCCCGGCCCCGATACAGGTCCGCGTCGCCAATACCTGCGCCTCCTGCGGACTGAGGCCAAGTTTAACTCCCGCCTCGATCATCTGCTCGACCAGATAGAAAAAATATGCCGGCCCCGAGCCGCTCATCGCCGTCACCGCATCCATTTTCTGCTCGTCCAGCTCCAGTACTGTCGCCCCCGCCTCAAAAATCCTTCTCGCCGCCTTCAAATCCTCCTTGCCGGCATGACGACCCCGCGCCAGCGCCACCATCCCCTGCCCCACCAGCATCGGCGTATTGGGCATCGCCCGAATCACCCGCCAGGCCTTTGCTCCTCCCAGGTTTTTCTCAATGAACCCCGACGAAATCCCCGCCGCGATCGAAACCACCAGAGTATCGGCCCCGATGATGCCCCCGATTCCCGCCAGCACATCCTTCATCTGCTGTGGCTTCACGCTCAGCAGCACCATCCCCGCCCCCCGCACCGCCTCGTCATTTCTTTCAACCGCCTTCACGCCAATTTGCTTGGCAAAGACCTCCCGCCGCGCCGGCGAAACATCCGCCGCCACAATCCCCTCTTTGCGAATCACTCCAGCGGCGATCACGCTCCGCGCAATCGCCTCGGCCATGTTCCCCGCCCCAACGATTCCCAGCTCATGCCCCATATCAAATCTGCTCGCTGATGGGTGGCATGGGCAGCCGTACTCGGATGCCCGTGCTGTTTCCCAAACTTTAAGGGCTCCTCATATGCAAAAAAAACGGGCGGCCAAAAGACCGCCCGTTCATTCTCTAATCTAATAACTCCATATTAATCCACCGGCCCGCCGATCGCCTCATGCACCGAACGCGGCGCGGTCACAATCAGGTTCCCGTTGAAGAACCGAATCGTCGCCTTGCCGCCGTTATCCACCCAGATGCTGGGCGAGACAGTTTCCTTAATCAGGTTGACGAGCTCGGTGGCCTTGGCATCCGGGTCGCGCTTCTGTGCGTTCTGCTGCTGTTGTCCGCCGCCAAAGAGGTTGCCACCGCCTCCACCTTGGCCTCCGCCTCCCCCACGACCTCCACCTCCACCTCCACCACGTCCACCACCGCCACCTCCGCCACCGCCACCTCCGCCTCGGCCGCCACCACCTCCGCCGCCCTGGAGCATGAAATCCGGCGGCATCACAAAAACCGGCGGCTCCACCAGCAAATCCTGCACGGGATAAACCACCGTGTACATCACGTTGTCGGCAATTTCCGTGGTCGTGATCTCGATCACTCCATCATCGATATAGAAAGTGAGTCCCGCCCCGCCCGATGCTTCCGACAGCAGCAACGCCAGCACCTTCCGCAGCGAAACCTGCCGCAGCTTGATGTTGATTGCTGTGTCCTGCGTGATCCCGGCGGCCTCGATGGCCTTCCAGTTCACGTGCATGTTCGAGCCACTCACGTCGCGCAGAAATTCAATCGCATCTTTGAGCGTGACGTTGGTGAAATTCACCGCCGGCAAAACCCTGTCGAGCTGCGCTCGGGTCTGCGCATTCGCCGCCGTCCGCGCGGCCATCGCTTCCCCGCACATCATCAGCAACATCACTGCGGCGGCCCCCAGGAGTGTCCGTCGAATCATGGGTGCTCCCTTTGGTGTGGGTCTATCTGTGCTGAACCGCATTCCATGATACCACATCGGCCCGGCAGTCAACATATCTTTTATGGACGGACCAACAGCGTGCCAACTAACGGTGTGGCTCCGGTAGGTCGGGCACTCCTGCCCGACATCCTTCCCGACATCCTCAATGCGTCGCATCCGCCGCCTGATCCAGCGGCTTGCCGGTATACGGATCAAACTTATGCCCCGCCTGAGGCTGCACCTGGGCCGTCTCAATCGGTTTCCCCGTATACGGATCAAACTTATGGTCCCCCGGCAGTGATTGCGTTGACTTCGATTCAATCTTCTTATCCGACTGATTCGAGGCCTCTTCCACGTCATCCTCCACCCCCTTGAGCCCCTTCTTAAACTCCACAATCCCCTTGCCCAGGCTGCGGCCGACTTCCGGCAGTCTCTTCCCGAAAATCAGCAGCCCGAACGCCAGAATCAGGATCCACTCGGCCCCGCCCGGCAATCCCAGCGCACCCAATACCCCCGAAGTTTGAAAGGCTTCAATCATGACGTTTTCCTCTAAAAACCCAGTATATTCGGCGGCCGAAGATCAACATTCCAAAAGCCACAATCAGCACCCATTCCCGCGGGATCGACAAGTCCAGCGGGAGCGGCGACGAGAGAGCGACCAGTACCTCACACATTATACGTCCCGACCCCGCCTCAGTTAATGATTACGCAAAATTGACAGTAATTCCCGCATATCCCCCGGCAGGGGGGCCGAAATCGTCATCGGCTCCAGCGTCCCGGGATGAACAAATGTAATCTCCGCCGCGTGCAACGCCTGCCTCCCAAATCGAAACTCCCCCACCTCCAAAACCCTCCCCCCATACATCGTATCCCCCACCATCGGCCAGCCCCGCGACATCATATGCACCCGTAACTGATGCGTCCGCCCGGTTTTCGGCGAAAGTTTTACATACGCAAACCGCCCCGGCGGCCGCTTTTGGTTCCGATCCGCCGCAAAATCCCCCTCCGCCAAAACCGTCCCCTTCGGCTCCCCAAACACCTCCAGCACCTCATATTTCGTCACCGCCGGCCGGCCCCCATTGCTCTCCTTCCGCACCGCCTGCTTCTCCCGAACATATCGATCCCTGCCGATGGGCATGTCGATCACATCCGCCAGCAGCTCCGGCACCCCATGCACCACGGCCAGATAAGTCTTCTGAATCGTCCGATTTTCAAACTGCCGCGCGATCCGCCAATGCGCCTCATCGCTCTTGGCCACCAGCATGATGCCGGTTGTATTGCGATCCAGCCGATGCAAAATCCCCGGCCGCCAATTGCCATTGACCGAGCTCCACTTCTGCCCGTAATACACCAGCCCATTCACCAGCGTCCCCGTCCACTTCCCCCGCGCCGGATGCACCATCAAATCGGCCTGCTTGTTCAGCGCCAGAAAATGCTCATCCTCATAAAGGATCTCCAGCGGAATGTTCTCGGGAATAATTTCATTCACCGGCTCCGGCGGGGCGACCATCACGACCACATCCCCCTCCTTGGGCCGATATGACGCCTTGATCACCTTTCCATTTACTTTGACGAGGCCCTCCTCGATCAATCTCTGCACGCCGGCCCTAGAGAGATGTGGCACCCGATCAACAAGATATTGATCCACGCGCCGCGTCAGCGTCTTACTCAACGTAAACGTAAAATGCTCGACATCTGCCTCGCCTTCCACCGTAGGCGAATCAAGTAGGGGGCCATCATCGGGGTTATCCGGGTGCATGTATCATTACTGTATACTCCCTGCAATGCCCGAGCTAAGCCGCTTCTTTGGAATCATCATAAGGATGTATATGGAGGTCGGCGGGCCTCACCGTTTGGCTCACTTTCACGCGTACTACCAGGATGAAGCGGCCGTTTTCACATTGGATCCGGTTGAACTGTTAGCCGGAACTCTTCCTCGCCGGCAACGGCGTCTGGTTGAGGCCTGGGCAGAGTTGCATCAGGCTGAACTTTTGGAAGATTGGCGCAGACTCCAACAAGGACGGCCCCCATTGCCCATTGCCCCGCTATAATTGCAAGGACAGCTATGACGCACCCAATCCACCGAGTAAACGCATTCACGATCGAGGCGCCATTCACACTGCGCGTGCGGTTTGAAGACAATACAGAGCAACTGATCGACTTTCGCCCGGTCCTCGCGGGGGAGCTCTTTGGCCCCCTTTGTGATTTGCAGTTCTTCAACCAAGTCCGGATCGATCCTGAAGTTCACACCCTCGTCTGGCCCAACGGAGCCGACTTCGATCCAGCAACCCTTCACGATTGGCCGATATACGTCGCCGCTCTCGCCAGCCGCGCCAAGCAATGGTCGTTAAAAAGCGCGTAGGTTCGACTTCGTCACTTTTCAAAACTCCTCTTCCACCCCGGCTCCGTCACCGGCCTCTGCCCCTCCGGCGGCGCCTCCACCAATTTCCCGTACAACTCCGGCCTTCTGGCCCGGATATACCTCTGCCCCGAGGCCAGCTTCAG
>JBGPEF010000053.1:0-16057 GCA_041482675.1 Tepidisphaeraceae bacterium
CTCACGCTCTTGCGGCTCCAGCCGCACGACATACTTTTTGTTCACGGCGATCCTCCATGACCGCCGGCACCATGCCGGCTGAATGAAAGATCGGCATTTTCATCCCTGGAACTCGAGTTATTAGGTGCGATGGAGCACTAGGATGAAACGATCAGTTTCAGTCGCACGAGGGTTCACTGTGCAGCTTTAAGGTTCGTCGGGTCAGGATTTTGTCTTCTTATCAACCGCCGCCTGAAGATCGCCGACGTTTTTGAATTTGATCACCTCCAGCGTGCGGAAGCGGATGCCGAATTCTTTTTCGATGGCGGCCAGAATGCCAACGTGGCTGAGCGAGTCCCAGCCGGGGACCTGGGGGGCGGCTGTCGTGTCGGTGAGGGGGAAATCGTCGAGCTTGAGTTGGCGGAGGATGATTTGTTTTAGGCGATCGCTAATCATGCGGGTGCTCCGGGAGGAGATTATTCAACTGGAGTCAATTCGGAAAGGGCGCGGTCGCGGTTGGCCGAGCGGGAGGGTTTGCCGGCGGAGCTTTTGATCAGCCAGCGCGGGGGGACCAGGTAGGTGCGGGCGATGGTGACATCGACGCGCATGCCGGCTTCGATGATGCCGCGGCGGACCTGTTTGCGATCGGCGTCGGTGGCGGCGTCGGTTTCGGCGATGATGCAGATTTGCTCGGTGCCGGCGGCTTCATCTTCAGCGCCGAAGGCGACGACGCGGCCGGGGTGAATGCCGGGGGCAGAGTTGACGGCGTCTTCGATGTCTTCGGGGTAAAGGTTCTTGCCGGCGACGATGATGATGTCTTTTTTGCGGCCGATGATGTAGTGGTCGCGGCCGAGGCGAAAGCCGTAGTCGCCGGTGAGATACCAGCCATTTTCGAGCACTTTGGCGGTTTGCTGGGGGTTGTTGCGATAGCCGTCGAACATGGAGAGCGAGCGCACGGCGATTTCGCCGACGTGGCCGTCGGGAAGATCGGCGCGGCGGTCATCGACGATGCGGACGTCGCAGCCGTCGATGGGCTGGCCGGAGGAGACGCAGCGGCGCGAGGGTTGATTCGGAGGGGCGGGGATGAAGTTGCCTTCGCCCAAAGATTGGCGGTCGGCGTCGATCCAGGGAGCTTCGGAGCCGGGGAGTGTTTGAGTGACGGCGAAAGTGGTTTCGGCCATGGCGTAAGAGGCAGCGAGGGCGGAGCGGCTAAGGCCGAGTTTTGCGAAACGCTCGGCGAAGCGATCGTGGCTCGCGGCACGGACGGGCTCGGAGCAGTTGATGAGCATGCGTATGGAGTCGAGGCGGATGTCCGTCAGGTCATCATCGTGGATGCGCTCGGCCATGTGGTTGTAGGCGAAATTGGGGAGCCAGGAGAGAGTGGCTTTTTCGCTTGAGATGGCATCGAAGAGGAGGATGGGAGCGATGACCCACTCGAAGGGATCGATCTGAACGCTGGGAACTCCGGCGGCGAGGGGCATGTGGAAGGCGGCGATGAGTCCCATGTCGTGATAGAGCGGGAGCCAGCTACAGACTTTGTCGGTGCGGGTGAGGGCGATGGCGCGGCCGTAATGGTGGACGTGTTCGAGGATGGCGCGGTGGGAGAGGATGACGGGTTTTTGCAGGCCGGTGGTTCCGGAGGAATGTTGCAGGAGGGCGGGGGAGTCGGGGGAGAGATCGGGGTGAGGCGTGGTGGGGGCGGAGGTGGAGGTCATGATGGGGTCGGTTTGCCAGTCGAGGGGGAAGAGGAGGGATTTGATGGTGCTGGCGGGGTTGGTGGTGAGGGGACGGACCATCGGTTCGAGGTCGCGTTCGGTGAGGATGAAGTCGAGGCCGGAGCGGTGGGACATTCCTTCGAGGCCCTGCCGGAATTTGTCGGGATGGAGGCGCGGGTTGGGATAGGCGAGGACGGCGGGGAGAGCGCCGAGCGATTCGATGGCCATGTAGATGGGATAAAACTCGCGGTGGTGGCGGAGGATGAGGGCACAGACCTGGCCGGGACGGACGCCGAGATTTTTCAGGATGGCGGCGTAGCGGGAGGCGCGATCGATGAGGTTTGACCAGGTCCAGAGGAAGGGTTCTTCCCCGGCGACGTAGTGGATGATCGCGGTGGAGGTGGGGGTTTGGCTGGCGTGGGTGAGCCAGCGGTCCCAGAGCAGGGTGTTGGTGTCGAGGTCGATCACGCGGATTTTTTCCAACTAGAACTGGAAGTAGACGAAGGTTTTGGCTTCCTGATCGAAGATGATGACAGCAACGATGATGAAGGTGTAGAGCGCGGGGCGGAGGGCGAGGCCGGCGAGTTGGCCGAAACGGGTTTTGGAGATGGCCTGGATTTGGTGGCGGAACAACTGGGTCAGGGTGAGCAGGATGAGGATGGAGAATACGAACAGGACGGTATTTTCACGAACGATGGCGGGGCGGAGGTGACCGCGGAAGGTGAGGACGCTTTTAAGCATTCCGGCGGCCTGACGGAGGGAGGAAGCGCGGAACAAGAGCCAGCCGGCGTTGACGAGGGACCAGGTGAGCATGGCGGCGAAGGCGACGTGGAGGGGATGAGCAGGTTTGTTTTCATCCTCGCTGGGTGCGAAGAGGCGGCGGGCGGGGCCCTGGTTGAGGACGAGGAGGATGCCGTGCCAGATGCCCCAGAGGACGAAAGTCCAGGCCGCGCCGTGCCAGAGCCCGCAGAGGGCCATGGCGATGATGAGCCAGAGTGGGCCGAGCCGGGGACGATTGCGCGAGGCGAAGGTGAGGGGCATGAAGACATAGTCGCGGATCCAGCGGGAGAGGGACATGTGCCAGCGGTTCCAGAATTCGCGCGGGGAGCGGGAGGCGTAGGGCCAGTTGAAGTTTTCGGGGAAGATAAAGCCGAAGAGGCGGGCGCTGCCGATGGCGATGTCGGAATAGGCCGAGAAGTCGAAGTAGATCTGCATGCCGAAGCCGACGACACCGGTGACGACATCGAGGAAGTTTGGCGTGGTATTGGGCAGGAAGACCATGTCAACAAATGGAGCGAGGTTGTCGGCGAGGACGACCTTTTTGAAAAAGCCGAAAAGGATTCGCTGCGAGCCGTAGGCCAGGTCGGCATAGTCGAGGGTGCGCGGGGTGGTGATTTGATCGCGGATTTCCTCGAGGCGGATGATGGGGCCGGCGATGAGCTGCGGCCACAGCGCTTTGAATAGCATGAAATCGAGCAGATTTTGCAGTGGCTCCTCGCCGGCGGCGACGTCGATGAGATAGGCGATGCCCTGGAAGGTGAAGAAGGAGATTCCCAGGGGAAGGATGATGTGCAAGACAGGGGGCTGCCAGGAGAGGCCGAAGAGATGGGAGAGATGGGCGGCGTTGGAGAGCAGGAAGCCGAAGTATTTGAAGTAAACCAGCGGAGCAAGATTGAAGGCGATGCCCAGGAGCAGGGTTGAGGTGCGTTGCGATTTTGAGAGGATGAATTTGGCATAGGACCAGTTGAAGAGGGTGACGCCCAGGAGCAACAGGCCGAACTCGATGCGCCAGGAGCAATAAAAGACGTAGCTGGCGAGGATCAGGAACGGTTTGCGCCAGGACTGGGGGAAGAGCCAATGCAGGCAGAAGACGATGGCGAGGAAGAGGAGATAGGTATAACTGGTGAAGATCATCGCGCTGCCCCCGAGAGTTGTGGAGCGGCGGCGGTTAGTTGGGGGCCAAAGCGTTCGATGATGGCGGCGGCGGTGATTTTGTGGCCGGGGCCGCGGAAGTGTTTGAAGTCCGGGCCATCGAGATAGAAGCCCCAATCATCGGCGGGGACGATGTTTTCGAAGTTGGCGAAGGGAATGTTCTGCTGGGAGCAGAAGTTTTGGCAGCGTTCCTTGAAGGCGGCGTATTCAGCGGGAATGTAGGGGTTATCCCCCTGGGGATTGAGGGGAATGATGTAGAAGATGACCTGGACGCCATTTTCGCGAGCCAGGCCGGTGAGCATCTGGAGGAATTGCCAGTTCATGTCAAAGCGCGACTGGATCATCGGGCGCTTGCTGGTGGGCTTGATGTTGAGCAGCTTGTTGCGCAGGGCGAAGAGCTTGAGCTGGGCCTGACTGTTGAGGTCCTTGCGGGAGGCGACGAGGGGGACGAATTCCTCGGTTCGCTGGCGGAGGCGGCTTTCGAATGATCGGTCTTTCTGTTGTGAAGTTTGGCGGAGCTGCTGAAGCGATTGAAGCATCTTAGCGGAGGCCGCGGGATAGCGATCGCTGTAACGATGGGCGATTGCTTCGTAGGCATCCTGAAAAGCCGGGCGGCGGCGGAGAAACTGCTCGTAGCCGGGGCGCAGATCGACATTGCGCATCTTGTCGAAGCACAGGCCGTAGATGAAGGTGCTCGGCTTGGTGGCCGGGTCGGCAATAAGGCTGGTGAGTTGAAAGACGGCTTCTTCATTGCAGAGATTGGGAGCGGCAAAGCCCCAGACGCGGGTGCCTTTGGGGGCAAGGGCATCGTCGAGCCATTGACAGATTAATTGATCGCCGGGGCGGGGATCGTTGATGCTGTGCATCTGCGACATGCCGGAGAGGATGGCCAGGCCGGTGCGGCGGGCGTCGGGGATAGATGGCCAATAGTCGTCAAGATGTTCGCCGCACGAGAGGTCATAACGGGGCGAAGTTTCGCCGGCCAGGAGGACGTGCTGGGGAGCGCTGCCCTGGGCCGCCTTTTGTTCCTCCTGAAGCAGCCAGACCTTATAGCTCCTAACAAGAAAATTGACCGCAACGAGCAGGATGATCACGAAAAGCGCGGGACCAGACCAAAGTCGTTTGTCAGTAGCGATTCCCCAAAGATTACGATGCATCCTAGCTCCGTACCGCCCATACGGGGTCGCAACAGTCTCATTTCGGTCTCAGCAATATGTAGAGAGAGCGAATATCGTCAATTCATGAGGTTTTTCAATTACGACGTGGGCCAACGAGCGCCCAGTTCCAATTCTACCACGCGCCGTTAAAAGTCAGTGGTGCCAGCCAATCCTACCACCTCGTCCAAAATGACCTGCGGTTTTTGAAACAGTTTTCGATATGCACATATTTCAGTCAATCATGCCGTTTGTCAGATCCTCGGCAACTCGCGCAGCAAATCGTTTCTCCCTTCGCCTTCCTTTGATGATGCCAATGCGCAAAACTGTCTACATTTCATGCCTCGCTGCTTTCAAGCGGGCAGACAGGCTGGTACAATGTCCGGATGCTTACCATTCAAGTCCCGCTGATCAATGTTCGTGATTATGGAGCCGTCGGAGACGGGAGTACCGATGATAGTCCGGCGATTCAGGCGGCGATCGACGCCGCTGAAGCTGGAAGCGCCCTCGTCTTTGAAAAAAAGGTCTACAAGCTCAACACCGGCCTCTTTTTCGCCAAAAGCATCGGCATTGAAGGTAATGGCGCGACGCTCCTGTTGAATCCGGCGGGCACGCCTCCGCAAAACGTGCATCTTTTTTTCACCTCCACATGGGGAAGTCCTCTCGCGACGTGGGCTCAGACCATATCCGCCGACACGAACTCTCTCTCGGTGGCGATCTCCACCGGCAGTTTGGCAGCAGGGGATACGATTTACCTGGAGCTAGGGCAGGACCCCAATGACGCGGGCGAACAGCACTTTGTGACCATTTGCAAAGTGTTAAGCAATGATGGTTCAACGGTCACGATTGACGTTAGCATCCCCTATGACATACACCAACCTAGTCCTCCTGGGGCATTCACCCACAAGATTTCAAAAGTCACGAGCTTGGTCGAGAACATCTCAGTCAGAAACCTCAATTTCGATTGGACCGGCGCCTCCGTCCCGGACGCTTCAATCTACTTCGTCTCCTGCCGCAATGCCATCGCGGAGAATCTTTCCGGACGCTTCACAATCCTCGTTCAGGTTGCGGACTCGCAGAATATCACCGTTCGCAATGTCAAGGGAACCTCAGTCTACGTCTCCCCCGACACTTCCTCTGGTCGCTGGCTCTCCTCTTGGCAATCGGAAAACATCGTCGCGGAGAACGTTGATGTCCAAGGCGATCATGACAGACCCGGTTTCTTCGCAGAAAGCTGGTGCCGGCACTTCGATCTTCGCCGCATAACTCTCGATATCACCTCCACGACAGACGGAATCGCCGTTTTTGATGTCACAGGCGGGTCGTACGATATTTACGCCGACGAGGTAGTGGTACGCAATAAAGGCTCCATCCTTCTTTTTGCGAGCGGCACGCAGGCGGGTGACATTCGGTTCGGATATGTGGAGATACTTGGGGAGTGCAAGGACCTTCCGCTGTTCTTAATCGAGCGATTGAAATGGAAGGGGCAACTCTTTCAAAACCCCACGCTGATGTCGAAAACGGTTGGTCTTCAAAGTAGCTGGTCCGACTTTTCGGTTTGGTTTGCGACAGGTCTGGTTCGCAGGCTGTGGGTGTATGTCACTGACAAAACTGGCATTACCTCGCTTTACATCCAAAACAGCGGCGGTGCTGGTCCTGACGTCAGCGGATCTCTGGTAAATGGTACGTGGGTTGAGCTTCCCTCGTTTGAGCGCGGCGGTACCAACTCTCCGTTTAACAGTTCCACTAACCTCGATAAGCGGCTTGCATTTACCACGTCGACAGTCACAGCGGGCGCTAGACTTACTGTCGTCGCCGAAGTTTTCCAGCTCCCGAACACCTTCGCCGGCCTTGGCGAGTTGGCGACCACGACGGTCCTACCAAACGCTCATGCTGCGACTCACAAGAGCCTAGGGTCTGATCCGATTAAACTGGACGAGTTAGCCGCTCCTACCGATGTGACGACTTTAAACGCCACCAACGCGGCACACGGCCTGCTTCCAAAACTGGCGAATGATACGTCGAAGTACTTTCGTGGCGATGGCACATGGGTAACACCGCCAAATGCCACTGGTTCGGCGGCCGGCTTCATGTCTGCTGCTGACAAGACAAAGCTCGACAATGCCGCGGAGACAATAACGCCAAGTACGCTTGCCCTACGAACTGCCGAAAGCGACTTATGGGCGCATGACTTTATTGCGAGTGGCGGCTTCTCAGGCGACGGCAGCAGCCTTACTAACCTCAACGCCACGTCAATTACCTCCGGCATATTTACCTACGGCATATTCTCGATTACGAATGTGAATAGCACTAGCGTTTTGATGAGCCTCAAATGCTTCAGCGGCCAAACCTCTCACTTGGTCGAATGGATTGATAGTGCCAACAGCGTACAGAGTTATGTCTCAAAGGATGGTTACTTAGGCGGCAACGGCTCGCTACTCACGAATATCAACGCCTCCAATATTTCCAGTGGCACCCTTAATAACAGTTATACTAATTCCGCCTCAACCGCAACGGCGAACAAATTGGCGCTGAGAGATAGCAACGGCGATTGCGCATTTCATGCCGTCACTGGCGACGGCAGTGGATTAACAAGCCTAAGCGCTTCAAATATCTCGAGCGGCACTCTGAATAACGCTCGCACTGATTCAGCCTCGACAGCAACGGAGAACAAGCTGGCGTTGCGAGACAGCAATGGCGATTGCGCATTTCACGCAGTCACTGGCGCCGGCAGTGGGTTAACAAGCCTAAACGCCTCGAACATCTCAAGTGGCACTATTGCCGACGCCAGGCTCTCAAGCGCGGTACAGAATGGTGCCGTCCCCGTGGGCGCAGTAATTGCCTGGCTCAAGAGTTATTCAAACACGCCATCGCTCCCCGCCGGCTATGTTGAATGTAATGGCCAGACACTCAGCGACAGCGGCTCGGTTTACAACGGTCAGGTAATCCCAAACCTTAACGCGAGCGGAGGCGGTACCAAGCGATTCCTCAGAGGCTCCACGACAAGCGGTACAACCGGTGGCTCGGACACATATACCCCGGCAGGCACCAACGCGACCCCGGTGGGCGCGACGGTCAGTGTGAGCACTTCTGGAGCCACGTCGGTAAACACGCCTTCGCACACTCAC
Source organism: Tepidisphaeraceae bacterium (assembly GCA_041482675.1). GTDB lineage: Bacteria > Planctomycetota > Phycisphaerae > Tepidisphaerales > Tepidisphaeraceae > JBGPEF01. Next base: position 7,909 of record JBGPEF010000053.1, read on the forward strand.
GTTTTTACCGGCACACAAGCGACGGTTTTACCGTCCTATTACGAGATTGTCTGGACCATGCGGATAAAATAATGCAGAAAGTCTTAGTGGTGGTCATCGCGAAGGATGTGGTCGAACCGGAGTGCTGGGACGGGATTCTGCGACAGGATTATCCGAATTCCGACCTGATGGTGCATGTGAGGAAGCCAAAGGTTCACACGGTGGACGGCCGATATCCGGAGGTGACCAAGAATATAATAAAGAAATACATCAATTGCGCTGACAACAGAGAGGCGGCGAGAAAGATCGCCTTAGCGTCTGATGCCGACCGATTTTTTTTTGTGGATTCCGACATCGTCGTACCATCAAACGCGATCAGCGAAATGATGAAGCAGCCGTTCGATGTTATTGGCGGATGGTACAGGGTTGCGCATGAGGAAAGATACACATGCGGTCGATGGGTCGGAGACAACCTCTTTATCAATCTTTACAGCGTGGAACCGAGCGTCGTGAAGGTTGATTGCATCGGGATGGGTTGCGCGATGTTTACGCGGAGAGCACTGCAAGATATCACCTTTCATCATGGTACGGATAGAACAGCTGAGACTTGGATCAATGGAGAACCTGTTCCAATGATCCTCGGCGAATGCGGGGCGTTGGGAAATCTGCTCAATGACAAGGGATACCAGCTTTATATGAATGGGGAGGTGGTCTGTAAACACCTGGCACGGTAAGCGGATCGTGCTTTGCACGTCTCGGTCCAGCAACCTCGCAATTTGAAACCGTGGGGGCGCGACAGCGCACCGAAAACAATCCGATGCCCACATTATCGCCAGTTCCGATTGGCGAAATGTGCGCCTGCCACAGCTAGTGCGTGCATGGCCGATATGCCCGAGCATTTTCTGTTTGTATGATGGCGGCCATCATGAAGCTGTTCGTGCTCCCGCCCCTCGCTGTCTTCACCGACTCCAGCCGTAGCGCCTATTTAGGGGATTGTCGGTCTTATTCCCACTATAACTACCTTCGCCCTGGCTTCATCCAGGCGCTTAAACGATCCCGCTTCGAGAAAGCATTGAGGCTTGCCAAGGGTTATATGGGGAAGGGAGCAGCGCTCGATTTGGGCTGTGCCGACGGGATATTACTACCATCGCTTGCCCGTCATTTTGAACATGTGGTTGGTATCGACCACGACGCCGTCTCTTTGAATGTCGCGCAATCACTTGTGGACGCCATCCCCTTGCCGAATGTCAAATTGATCTGCAACGCCGGGATGTCCATTGAAATGCTGCGTGAGCGCATCGATCGACCATTCCGGGTTGCTTTCGTGCTTGAAACACTGGAGCATGTTGGTTCGCTTCCACGTCTTTACGAATCGAAGGCCGGTTTTGTAAAGCAGATATTCTCACTCATGGAGCCGGAGGGGGTTGTCGTCGCTTCAGTGCCGCGAATGGTGGGACTGCCATTCCTCGCAAAATATTTAGTTCAGACCTCGCTGCGCATCCCGACCGAGAAGCACAAGTTCGCTGACTTAATGCGCGCGTCACTTCTGCGCGACACTGCACGCCTTGAACCGCACTGGATCGGCGGCCATTACGGGTTTAATCATCTACGATTTTCGGAAGCATTGAGAGCAGACTTCGACGTGGATGTGTTTGGATCACTAACCAGCGTCTTTTATCGGATTCGACGGTTCACCAATAAATGACTTGTCAGCCATTGCCGCCTCGAGCACGCGCCGGTAAAAGCTCAATGGCTCCAGCCAATCCTCCCACAATTTCCGATTCGCCAGCTGCATCTGCCGAAACTCCTCGGCGCCTAGCCGGGCATGGAAATCCGCTAAGATCTCTCCAGCGCGCTCCAAATCCAATTCCTCCACCCATACACAATGCCTGCGCCAATCAATCTGCGAAGCGAACGGCAAAACGCAGGCGGTATTGATGAACAGTGGAATTCGCCCCGCCGAAAGAACCTCGTAAAAACGATACGAGAAATTCCCCGCCCCGCGCAGACACAACGTGTAATCACTACTAAACAGGTTTTCCAGATACTCCCGTCGCACCTCTACCTGTTTGGCAACGTCGCGGTGAAACCGGCTCAAAGCGCCACCCCAGAATTGCGAGCGCTCGATGAAATTACAATAGAGCCGTCGGCAATTGCGCAGACTCCTCAGCGCTCGGTGACGCAGCACCAGTCCCCTGGCTTTCTGCCCGCGCCCGGAGAGCCAATACACCATCCGATTCAATTTCGTCCCCACATACCCGCAAAATCCAACCACGGGCGCTTCGCGCTTCTCCCGCAATTCCACTCCTCCTCCCTGCTCATACAGCAAATCATCCGCAAACGCAGCCAAAGCACGTTCTGATGACGTGATCTGGTCGGCAATGATCGAATCGCGATAGATGATTCCATACGGCAGTCGCACCGGCGTCGCATCATCGGCGGACTTGAAGAAGACGCAGGGAACCTTTCGGCTTCGGGCATCCTCGGCCACCCTCGCCGTTGCCTCCGAAGCACGGTAATGATGCGGATAAACCACAACCTGCGCATCCTCCGGCGACGCCGCAGTGCATAATTCGTGGGCCTGGGTATACAGCCGCTCGTAACGATGAACATCGACGCCCACATCACCGTCGAACTGACCGACACCGCACGCATGAGCCAGTGGAATAACGGGCGCGTCTTCGCGAACTGTCGGAAAATGAATTCGGATCATTTTTCCCCCCGCAATCAACTTGGCCTGTCTCCCGACATGACCATCGACATCCACAAATACGGAACCCGGCCCGCTCCGCGGAATTGGAGATTCACGAAGCCTGCCTCCCTCAGCAGCGCTGATAGCGTGTTGCGGCTCCATAACTTGATATGTCCTCCATCCCACAGCGGGCTTGCGTGCTGGTCGAACTTCCCAAGAATCGCCACCGCCAGATTCTTCCAATACCCGTGATAAGGCGTCGAGAGGATGAACCGCCCTCCGGGTCTTAGCGCCAGAAGACAACCCCGCGCATACGGCCGCGGAGAATACAAATGCTCCACCACCTCGGTGCTGATCACCACGTCAAACGGCTCTTCGCTCAGATTCTCTAAAAGCGTCTCGTCAGCCGCCATCAACTCAAAGCGGCCGCCCGGATATGTCCTGCGCGCCAGTTCGATTCCTTCCGGACTCAGGTCGATCCCGACGACCCGGTGCCCACCGGCAAGGAACTGTCCAGCAATATAACCATTGCCGCACCCCACATCCAAAATCCGCAACGTTCCATGCGATTTTGGCCACAATTTGTAAATGGCCGGCAGCAGATACGCAGCCGTGTGCGCTGGTGCCTCATCCGGATACCCAAATTCCTTGTATTCAACGCCCATTGGTCGTTCCCCAAGTCGTGCCCGGTGCATCAAATAGAGCTAATCGCTTGAATATCGCCGAAGCCGTCCGTTTTTCAACGAAGAGCGTCCTAAATATCATTGAAACTCAGTCTCAACTAGATTAGGATCTGGGTGTATAGGGAGATGCCGCTTCGACTATCAGTGGTGAGATGAGTCGTCATGGAAAAAGCCTGTGATCTTGCTGCATGTTCGCACGTGGGCTCGCCGGCCACTTGCTCGCTGAATAAGCTGGGGGTGGGGTGCTGTGGCAAGGTTGTTTCGGTGGGGGGGAACGCGGAAGTTCGCAGAAGGCTGCTGGAGATGGGATTTTGCAATGGGGCGTCGGTGGAAGTGCTGCGAAGGGCGCCGTTGGGGGACCCGATTGCGTTTAAGGTCAGAGGATATTGCCTTTCGCTGCGGGATGAACAGGCCGCGCATGTGAAGATCGTGCCGTTGAAATGATGCGTATGATCGTTTCAGAGCATTCATGCTGTGCAGTTGTGACAAGCCTTCCGAGCCATCCTCATCGCAATCGCGGACGTTGACGGTTGCGCTGGCGGGGAATCCGAATAGCGGAAAAACCACTCTATTTAATGCGCTGACGGGGTTGCGGCAGAAGGTGGCGAATTATCCGGGGGTGACGGTCGAGAAGAAGACCGGCAAGTGCAAACTGGGGGGTGCGCGGCGGGTCAATGTCATCGATTTGCCGGGGACTTACAGCCTGATCAGCCGGTCGCCGGATGAATTGATTGCGATGGAGGTGCTGCGCGGGTTGCGCGCGGATACGCCAGCACCGGATATCGTCATTGTGGTTGTCGATGCGAGCAATTTGCAGCGGAATATGTATCTGGTGAGCCAGTTGATCGAGTTGGGGCGGCCGCTGGTGATCGCGCTGAACATGATGGATATCGCCGAGAGGCGGGGGCTGAAGATTTCGGCCGAATCGTTGGAGAAGGAGCTGCGGGTTCCGGTTATTCCTGTGGTGGGGCATCGGCGGAAGGGGATTGATGAGCTGAAGAAGGCGATTGACCGGGCTGCGGTTGCGCCGATGCCGGATTGGCCGCTGCCGGCGGCGATGAAGGAAGAATTGATCGTGGTGGGCGGCGGCCTGGCCATCCTCGATAGCGAAATGGTTCCTGAACCCCGAACCCCCAACCTTGAACCCTTGTCACCTGTTCCACCTCGCGCCTGGATATGCCGGGATGATCAGGTGCGGCATCTGGATCGGTATCAGGCGCTGGCCGAGCGGTTGTTGATTGGGGATGTGGCGGCGGATGTGCGTGATGTGGCGAAACTCGAGCCGGTGGCATCGCTGCTGAACGCGGCCACCGGCCGGATGGCAGCGCTGGGGCTGGATCCGATGCAGGCGGATATCGAGGCGCATTATATTTGGATTGAGAGTGTTGTGTCGAAGTGTACGACGGCCGCGCCCGTGCCGGCGAGTGCGACGCTGGACTATGCGCCCAAGCCTACGCTGACAGCTCAGATTGATTCGGTTCTGCTGCATCGGGTGTGGGGGCTTTTGATCTTCTCGCTCATCATGGGGACGTTGTTTGTATCGATCTTCTGGCTGGCCAAGCCGATTATGGAAGGGATTCAGGGCGGGATTAACTGGCTGGGGGCGGCGGTGACGGCGAAGATGGCCGAGGGGCCGCTCAAGGCGCTGCTGACCGATGGAATTTTCGCGGGAGTGGGGGCGGTGGTGGTGTTTGTGCCGCAGATTGCGCTGCTGTTTTTGTTTCTGGCGATATTGGAAGACTCGGGATATTTGGCGCGGGCGGCGTTTTTGATGGATCGGCTGCTGGCGAAGGTGGGGTTGCATGGGAAGAGTTTTATTCCGCTGCTCTCATCGTTTGCGTGCGCGATTCCGGGGATTATGGCGACGCGGACGATCGAGAATCGAAAAGATCGGCTGGCGACGATTTTGATTGCGCCGTTCATGAGCTGTAGCGCGCGGCTGCCGGTTTACACGCTGCTGATTGGGACGTTTTTTGCGATGTATGGAGCGTGGGTGCAGGCGGGGATTATGCTGTCGCTGTATTTGCTGGGAATTTTGGCGGCCGTTTTTACGGCTTGGATTTTTAAGAAGACATTTTTGAAGGGGCCAGCGCAGACGTTTATTCTGGAGCTGCCGACGTACAAGGTGCCGCAGGCCTCGCAGATTGCGCGGCAGGTTTGGGTGAATACGAGTAAGTTTCTGACGAAGGCGGGGACGACGATTTTTTGTTTGAGCGTGGTGCTTTGGGCGATGACGTATTATCCGAGGCTGTCAGCCGACCGCGTAAAAGAAGTCGAACAACACGTGTTGCATCGGGGTATCGACATCACTGGTGGTGTTAGCTCATTGCATTCGCTTCTTGACCCAGACGCACTGAAGAAAAATGATAATGAACGTGCGGTTGCTGCCGAACAACTTCGCCATTCCATCGCCGGCCGCATCGGCCACATCATCGAACCCGCCATCAAACCGCTCGGCTACGACTGGAAAATGGGCATCGGCTTGGTGGGCGCGTTTGCAGCTCGCGAGGTCTTTGTTAGCACCATGGCGATCACTTATGGCGCTGGTGATGTGGACAATACAGAATCGCTATCCTCCGCCTTACGCAGCGATCATTATTCAAACGGTCGCCCCGTCTGGACTCCTCTCGTCGCCGTCAGCCTTCTTGTCTGGTTCGTTCTGGCCATGCAGTGCATGAGCACATTGGCGATTGTGCGTCGCGAAACCGGCGGCTGGAAGTGGCCGCTGTTTATGCTGGCTTATATGAATGGGTTGGCGTATGTCGTCAGTCTGTTGATTTATCAGATTGGCTCGCGCCTCATGTGAAATCGATGCCACTGTGGACGCAACATCTTCTGGTGATCCTGCTGATCACGGCCTGCGCTGCGCTGCTGCTGCGGCAGGCGTATCGCTTTTATCGCGGCCGCTCCACGGGCAACTGCTGCTCCACCGGATGCGCGGCGGCGAAACCAGCGGCGCCCCAGCAGCCCAAGACGGCGTTTCTGCCGCGCGAGTTGCTGGGGCGGCGACGGTAATTGTCCAAGCCCTTGACGGCGTGGGCGGCACTTCATAGAATTCCCCGCTTCGCAAGATCAATGGCGAAGTGAGAAGAAAACGAGGTCAACGAATCGGAACTTCAAAACCCAATTTGTTGCAGAAGTCATCGAACTGAGCCGCCCCCCCACCATTATTTAAAGTGGAACCGGCGATTCAGCCGGTGACAAAATCCCCAGTAGCTAAATCGCTCTGAGGTCGCAAAGCATGAGTAAGTCTATCGTCGATTGACGATGCACTCACCCGCGCTTGGCGGGTCGTTTTTGGCGCCAATCGAGAAATCGAGCGGCGGCAGGAGCGTGCTCTTTGACAACTCAATACGAGGTCCTAGTAAGTAAAGTGACTTCTGCGATGCCTGCTATTTTAGATTCGAGGCTCGTGGTTGGTGGCGCAAGCCATTGATTGTGAGTGCTCTGGTCTTTCTGTCTTAAGCGGGCATCGCTCGAGCACCTGTTGGCGAAGTAGACCTTCTGTTGTAGTGCAGGCTTTGGGCCTGCATTGCACTGAGGAAAGATTGAAGAATTGCAGGCTGGAAAGCCTGCAGTACAAGATCGATCCTCGATCCAGGAGGTCAAGCTTACCAAGGGTGTACGGTGGATGTCTTGGCATCGAGAGGCGACGAAAGACGCGGCAGCCTGCGATAAGCTCCGGGAAGCTGGCAAACGAGCATTGATCCGGAGATTTCTGAATGCGGAAACGCAATGCCGGTAACACGGCATTACTGCTCGCTGAATGTATAGGCGAGTTAGAGCGAACGCGGGGAACTGAAACATCTAAGTACCCGCAGGAAAAGAAAGAGACATCGATTCCGTCAGTAGCGGCGAGCGAAAGCGGAACAGCCCAAACCGGGATTCGTCCCGGGGTTGCGGAAGCCATGAGGGGTTACAAAACCACTGCTAACCAAAGCGTCTGGAACGGCGCACCAGAGAGGGTGACAGTCCCGTAGGTGAAAGCGGTAGGTCCCCGTTACCATTGGCTCTCCAGAGTAGCACCACACTCGTGGAACGTGGTGTGAATCAGGCCGGCCCACCGGCCAAGGCTAAATACTCCTCGATGACCGATAGTGAACCAGTAGGGCGATTGAACGATGAAAAGCACAGCTACAAGCTGAGTGAAAAGCACCTGAAACCGTACACTTACAAGCGGTCGGAGTCCTATGCTCATCGCAAGATGAGAATGGATGACGGCGTACCTTTTGCATAATGGACCGGCGAGTGAATGTTTGCGGCAAGGCTAAGGATTCAAGATCTGGAGCCGTAGCGAAAGCGAGTCTTAAGATGGCGTTTTAGTCGCAGGCATTCGACCCGAAACCCCGTGATCTACCCATGGGCAGAGTGCATCCCGAGTAACATCGGGAGAAGGCTCGAAGCCGTGAACGTTGAAAAGTTCTGGCATGACCTGTGGGGAGGAGTGAAAGTCTAATCAAACGGGGAGATATCTGGTTCTCTTCGAAATGCCTTTAGGGGCAGCCTCGAGCAACTACACATAAGGGGTAGAGCTACTGAAAGGAGACGTGGGGCTACCCGCCTACACGCTCCTACCAAACTCCGAATACTTATGTGACTATCTCGGGAGTGAGTCCGCGAGGGATAATCTTCGTGGTCAAGAGGGAAACAACCCAGATCGCCTGCTAAGGTCCCAAAATTTAGCTTAGTTCGGTAGGAAGTTATTCTGCAGTGACAGCCAGGATGTTGGCTTAGAAGCAGCCACCATTTAAAAAGTGCGTAATAGCTTACTGGTCGAGGAGTCCTGCGCCGATAA
>JBGPEF010000054.1:0-16037 GCA_041482675.1 Tepidisphaeraceae bacterium
CGGGTGTTTTGGAGGGGTTGGTTGTGGGGGGGGGGGGGGTGGGTGGGTGGTTTTTTTTTTTGTGTTTTTTTGCGTTGTTTTGGGGGTTGGTCTTGGTGTTGTTGGGGGGGGGGGGTTTTTTTTTTTGGGGGGGGGTGGGGGGGGGGGGTTGGGGGGGGGGGGGGGGGGGGGGGTTGGGGGGGGGGGGGGCAACCTGGTGGTGATGAGCAGTGGTGGGCCGGGGATGGCGGAGTGTTTTGTGCTGGAGGCGCGGGAGCGGTATTGGGCGTTGGTGGCCGGGGAGCTGGTTTCAATGAGGGGTGGGGATCCGAGGCATTTGCATTCGTGAGGGGAGGCAAGAGGTGGAAAAACTGTCCCCGTCCCGGTTTCATGGCCGAGGTAGAAAAAACGAGCTAGACCGATCGCAAGAGGTGTAAATGGGCTATGACTTGAAGAATGAGCGCGGGGAGGAGTTGCGGATTTCAAACTCGGGTTGGTCGCTGGCGCTGGAGATTGCGGAGCGACATGGGTGGAATTCGCAGGGGACGCTTGCGCCGGCCGATCAGGAGGCGGGGGAAGAATGGGATGGGGAATACTTCAGCAGGGATGGGCAGCGGGTGTCGAAGGAAGATGCGGCGGGAGTGGTGAAGGCATTGGAGAAGGCGCTGGCCGAGAAGCAGTTTGCGGCCAGGACGCGGGCGACGTTTAATGAGTTGCAGGATGAAGTGGCGGCGGCGCATCCGGCGCATAAGCCGATTGAGTATTCGCTCGCGGAGGCGGAGGAGTTTGGGGGGAGGTTGAGGGAGTTGATCGCGTTTGCGCGGGGGACAAGCTTCGTCATCGAGTGAAGTGCGGTCGAATCGCAACGTCAGTCAGCGGCGGCCGGTGTGGTTGTCGGTGGGGTGGATGCAGGTTGGTTGGGAGTGTCTTCGATGAGGGCAGGGTGCCATTGGGAGGTGGTGAGGGTGGCGAAGCTCATGTGGAACTTGTCGGGGTTGGATTTGAAGGAGTAGGTGTGGCCGGGCTGGAGGGTGGCGGGAAGGGTTACGTCGAAGGAGCTGAGCTCGCCGCACTCGTAATAGATGGTGAGCTGGTGGGTGCCGGCGGGAAGCTGGAATTGGAGGTAGGTATAACTGGCGCTAAAAATGGGGGAGCGGCGATCGAGTCGATTGCCGTCGACGGCCTTCAGGAAGACGAAGTCAGATTCGCGGATGGTGGCCAGGGAATCGGGGGCGGCGGATTCGAAGCCGGGGAAACGCTCGGGGGGACCGATGTCAGTACAGGCGGGGAGGAGGAGGGTCGTAAGCAGGAGCAGGGGTAGAAGGGCGCGGGACATGATTCTCCTTTTGCGGGTAGATGGTATTTCAACAGTATAACGAGGGAGGTTAACGAGCGGGGAGGGGAGAAATGGCCGCATTCGGTCAGATCGCAGTGTCAGTCAGCGGCGGCCGGGGTGGTTGTCGGCTGAGTGGATGCGGGATTCTGGGTGGTCTCGTCGAAGAAAGTGGGACGCCACTTGCCGGTGGTGAGGATTCCGAAGCTCAGATAAAACTTGTCGGCGTTGGATTTGAAGGAGTAGGTGTGGCCGGGGCGAAGCGTGGCGATGAAGCCGATGGGCGAGCCGTAGGAGTTTCCATTTTTGTAGTAAATGATGAATTGCCGCGGGCCGGCGGGGACCTGAAACTGGCGATAGTCAGCGTCGTTGCCGAAGGAACGTCCCTCTTATCTGCTCCTTATCTGCTTGCCCTTATCTCGTCTCCCCTTTATCTCCGCATAGGCTTCAGGAGGTCGTGAGCATAGTCCTGCCATTCCAGAGCGCTTGCCTCAAACACACCGAAAATGTATCTGGCTATTGCCATCAATACCGGCGCGTGCATGTACTCATCTCCCAATACTCCACTTCGCGCTATCTCCAAGATGTCGTGAAATTCTTGGTCGGCATGAGCTCCTTCCCTATTCCTCACCGCCGTTATTAATCCTCGGATACTCACCTTCTCATTAAAAAGTGCTTGGTCCAACCACTCTCCCAATTCAAGAGGTTTTCGATCTGGCGATGGATCGAACATTTGCTCGATTGGAAACTCCTGAAAGGTCTGATTGTTAATAATCGCCGGCAGCCGCATAACAAGCTTCATTCCCGAAGCGGGTTTTTTGCCTTCAGCGGCAAGCTCACTCTTAGTCTTCTGCCCTATCAATGGTTGAAGTTCGAGTTTTCGCAGCACTCGCAGGCATAGAGGTGGCTTTCCATCGAATAGAAGGACCTGAAGCGCGACGGCGGCGCGTCGATAGACCGTGGAGGGTCTTGTCGAATACCGCTCTAGGGCATCCTTTAACTCGTCCATTTGATGACAGAAGTCCGAAATTGCTTTGTCTCGGCGTTTGAATTCCTGTTGGTTTTCTTGGCGGGGTTGCTCACTCTTTGGAAGCAGTGGTGCGATCCGAGCCGCCTCCTCCTGTGAATCCCGAATCAGAAATCTTTGCGCTACGCGGCACGTTCCTAGCCCTTGAATAGGAAGTGGCTCAAGTATCGGGGGACTGGATGGACAAGGGACCAGCTGACACATCTGGTGAATTCGCGGTAGCTGCGCGATAGCCAGTAAATCGTTAAATGCCTGCGGATAGGTAAACGGGCTCCGAAAGTCGCCGTGGTAAAACCATAGTCGAATTTCCGAAGCCACGAACTGAAAGTCTGCAACATTTTGAGCAGCAGCTTGAACTAGAGCGTCTAGATTCGTTTTGCTGGTGCGGTAGATCGTACCACTCCATGACGTCAAGTATTCTGTCGTCCACCAAGGCTTGGCCAAAGCTCTCACAGCCACCGCCGGGAGAGCGGCGAAGCCTGCGGCTTCCTTCCGATAGTCCGGCGATGAGAAAGGTTCAAGAAGCGTATCCGCAGCAAATCCCATTTTCAGATGAGTGGCGCGAATCAAGGCATGATCGATTACGTTCGATATTTGTTGAACCAAGGGCTCGAGGTACTTCCTATTGGACTTTTCGGATCCAGACAATCCGGTCAGCGTTCTGACGATAGGCTTCCCACTCGCGGCCAGGTCCAATTTTAGCAGGGCGTTACAAAGCCCAGCTTGCACGGTCGGCGAATCTATTTGAATCCCCACCTCGGCGCGCTGAAAAGAGAGCGTCTCGAAATCGGCAATGATTTTCGCACTGCTTCGATCCCCACCAGCTGGCAATCGCAGAAACGTGATCTGCTCGCCAAAAATACTAAGGATTGTTTGAAGCAACTCCGAAAGCTGACGGTGTGAAGCAGCTACGGCTTCAATTTGAGCAACCGAGAGAAGATCCATCGTCCACCCCAAACGCAATGAGTAAAGAATCGGGACAGCCAGTCTCGCTGTTCACCAGCCGCCCGTGCGCCGTCGCCGAACACATTTAAAAGAAGTTTAGGCGCGCCCTACCTCACCGGAAACCTCACCCCATTCCCCCGTATCACCAACTGCTTCAACACCCTGAAAACCGAATCCACCACCCCCTCGACCTTGACGGTATGTTCCTGGACCGCGTCGCGGACGATTTTTCTTGTGTGTTTGAAGGTTTGTTCGACGGTGGATTTGCTGAAGGGGCTGGATTGGCTGACGGAGATCATTTCGATGATGCGGAAGCGTTCGATTTCGGGGTGGGTGTATTTTTTTTCGTGGGCGTGCTGGGAGCGGAGTTGGGAGAGGGGTTTGAGGGCCGCGGTGGCGAGCTTTTGGAGCTCTTCGAGGGCTTTTTTGATGCGTGGGGAGTCGGGCTCGAAGCGGTATTTCTGGGTGACCAGGGAGAGGTGATGGTTGATGCGGTCCTCGATGATGGCGGTTTCGTTGAGGAAGGCGTTGTAGTGATAGGAGAGGTGGGCGGAGCGGGTGATGGGGGCGGTGCGGCCGGGGGCGCGGTTGAGATAGCGGTCGATCTGCTTGAGGTGGGAGAGGGAATCGGCGATGTCGGCGTAGCCCTGGAAGAGGATCATGAGGAAATGCTGGTTGTGCCTGGAGGTGAGGAAGAGGGAGCGGCGGCGGGGGGAGGGGGCGGGGGTGTGAAAGGGGGAGGGAGGAGTGGGCGGAGGGGAAGGGGGAGCGCCCAAGGACTGGGCGTTGCCGGCGGTGGCGTCGGCAACGATGCGGGTGATGTGGGGCATTAACGAGGTTCGGTAGTCTTTGAGGCTCATTTCTTGCGCTTCTTTTGGACGGTGGATGCGGTTTGGCCGGAGAATGCGCCTTCGTAACCCTTTTGGGGCGTGCCGAGACACATCTCAAAAATAAGCTGGCAGACGCGCATGCCAGGGAAGAGCTTCACGCGAAGTGTGCTGTGGTTGAACATTTCGAGCTGGATCTGGCCTTTGAAACCTGAATGGATGGTCGGCGCGGTGATATGGACGCCGACTCCGCAACGAGCCAAAGAACTCTTGCCTTCGACGCGCGCGGCGATTCGACCGGCGACGGGTAGAATCACGGTTTCTCGTGTCCAGCCGAGGATGAACGCGCCAGGAGCCAGGATGTATCCATCGGCCGGTATAGCGAGAGTATGAGTATGCTCGTCACGGACTTCGTCGAAGACGAACCCGCTGTCAGCAGGCGAAATGATGGGAGGTTCGCCGCTGAGACCGTAATCCTTCCAACGGTGGATGGTGCTTGCGAGAGTTAGATCCACACTGGTGGAGCTGTAAGCCTTGGGACTGGGGGGTGGATCGATGATTATGTGCCCGGACGCGAGCGCGAGCTGGATCTCACGGTCGGGAAGGATCATGCGGCACCATGAAAACGATCGCGAGGAATCCAAAGCCGCCAGCATCCGGAAGACGACTCGCGCGGGAGCTCGACTAGAATCCTGTCGTCCTCCGAATGGATTTCCGATACCAGAAGATAGCCGTCAACGACCTGACTCTCGTGGGCCGGGACTTCTTCGTTGAAACCTTCGGCAGTGCGGATGAGAACGACTCGCTCACTTGGAATCGGCCCTTTGGAAACCTTTTCGGCCTTGACCTTACTAAGCAGTGCTATGTCGTCCATTGGTGTCTCGCTTTCTGCTGGCTATTTTACTCCGCGCGAGTGCTCCATTCTCAACAGTAATCAGCTGCACCCCATCGAGTTCCCGCAATTCAGGCATTTGTAGCAGGTGCCGGAGCGGACGGTGATGGCGCCGCAGACGTCGCAGGCGGGGGCGTCTTGCTGCATTTCGACGCCTTGCTGGCTGAGGGGGTCGGCGATGATGAGGCGTGGGGAGGCGGAGGGATTACCTGGGTCGAGCCTGGGTTGGATTTCGAGGCCGGGTTCCGGGGGGGTTTAGGGAGTTCTGCCGGGGCCGTTGCCGTTGCCGTTTTTGCGGGAGGTGTGGAGATCGGGGATGGGGTCGGCAGAGTGCTGAGTACTGAGTGCTGAGTGCTGAGTAGCCTCACCCTGGCCATCTCCCGGGATAGCGGGAGAGGCCGAGGGAGGTTGAGCCGTCGCCGGAGCCACCGGGGCGGCGGATGATAATGATGGGGAACGGGGCTGCGAGCGCTTGGGGGCGTTGGCAGCGCGGTAGCCGGGGATGAATTCCATGGCCAGCCAGCGGAAGATGTAGTCGATGAGGGATTTGGCCATGGGGATTTCGGGGTTGCGGGTCATGCCGCTGGGCTCGAAGCGGACGTGCTCGAATTTGCGGACGAGGGATTCGACGGGGACGCCGTATTGGAGGGAGACGGAGACGAGGGTGGCGATGGTGTCCATGAGGCCGCCGATGGTGGAGCCTTCCTTGGCCATGGTGATGAAGACTTCGCCGGGGGAGCCGTCGTCGTAGAGGCCGACGGTGATGTAGCCTTCGTGGCCCTGGACGTCGAATTTGTGGGTTTTGGCGTTGCGGGTGTCGGGGAGGCGGCGGCGGAGGGGGCGCTCGACGATGCGCTCGATGATTTTTTCGATGGGGGGCATGGGGGCGGAGGAGATATTGTCGGATCTCACGGGCGAGGCACCCGTGCCACGATCGGAAGACACGGGCGAGACGCCCGTGGTACGGGAAGCAGCAACCGCCGCAGAAGCGACTTCGGTGGCGATTTCTTCCCGGGCGGCGTTGACGGCATCTTCATCCTCGGCGTCGGTTTTGTTGTCGAGGTCCTGGTCGGATTTGATGTTGAGGGGCTGGGAGAGCTTGGAGCCGTCGCGGTAGAGGGCGTTGGCTTTGAGGCCGAGTTTCCAGGAGAGGAAGTAGGAATTTTTGATGTCTTCGACGGTGGCTTCGTTGGGGAGGTTGATGGTTTTGGAGATTGCGCCGGAGATGAAGGGCTGGGCGGCGGCCATCATGCGGATGTGGCCTTCGACGGGGATGTAGCGGACGCCGATTCGGCCGCATTTGTTGGCGCAGTCGAAAACGGGGAGGTGCTCGGGCTTGAGGAGGGGCGCGCCCTCGATGGTGCCGCGGCCGCAGATGACGTCGGAGGCTTCGATGATTTGTTTGCGCGAGAAGCCGAGTTTGTGGAGGAGATTGAAGCCAGGGGATTGCCATTCGGATTCGGCGATGCCGAGGCGGGCGAGGGTTTGTGCGCCGACGGACCAGGGGCTGAAGGCGAAGGAGAGCTCGAACACGGCGGGGAGCCTCTCCTCGATTTTATGGAGCTCATCTTCGGTGAAGCCGGCGCGCTTGAGGGTGGCGCGGTTGACGTGGGGAGCTCCTTCGAGGGAGAGTGTGCCCAGGACGTAGCGGAGGATGTCGTGGATTTCGGAGTTGGAGTAGCCGAGGTTGCGGAGGGCGGGCTCGAGGGATTGGTTGGCGATCTTGAAATAGCCGCCGCCGGCGAGTTTTTTGAATTTGACGAGGGCGAAATCGGGCTCGACGCCGGTGGTGTCGCAGTCCATCAGCAGGCCGATGGTGCCGGTGGGGGCGATGACGGTGGATTGGGCGTTGCGGAAGCCGTGGCGCTCGCCGAGGGCGAGGGCGCGGTCCCAGCATTCCTGGGCGGCGTGGAGAAGGGTGGAGGAGAGGAGGGGATCGGAATTTGAAAACTGAGTCGTGTCGATTTCGACGGGGGGGATTTCCAGGCCTTCGTAATTTGCGATTTGCGATTTGCGATTTGCGATTTCGGAAGAGGGAGCGGTGGCGCGGCGGTGGTTGCGGATGACGCGGAGCATGTCCTGGCGGTTTTCTTCGTAGCCGGGGAAGGAGCCCAGCTCCTTGGCCATTTCGGCGGAGGCGGCGTAGCTTTCGCCGGTGAGGATGGCCGACAGGGCGGCGCAGATGGCGCGGCCTTTTTCGGAGTCGTAGGGGATGCCGGCCTGCATGAGCATAGCGCCGAGGTTGGCGTAGCCGAGGCCAAGGGTGCGGAATTTGTAGCTCAGGGTGGCGATTTCTTCGCTGGGGAAGCTGGCCATGAGCACGGAGATTTCCAGGACGATGGTCCAGAGGCGGATGGCGTGTTTGTAGGCCTCGATATCAAAGCGGCGGGATTCGGGATCGAAGAAGGTGAGGACGTTGAGGCTGGCGAGGTTGCAGGCGGTGTCGTCGAGGAACATGTATTCGGAGCAATTGTGGACGGTGATTCCGGCGGCGATGAAAGATTCGGTGGTGGGCTCGGTCATGTCGTAGACGGGCCGGCGGCCGATCGGGGAGAGGGTGGTGACATGGTCGAAGTTGCCGGCGTCTTCGGAGCGGGCGATGGCGAAGGTGACGGCCTGGGCGAGATGCTCGAGTTTTCGGCCGGGCATGAGGCCGACGTATTTGGCAAAAGATCGGAGGCTGCCCGAATCGATACGCAGGCCGTGGCGTCTCGAATCTGCGTTGCGCGAGGTCGTGGAGTCGCAGGATCCGTCCCGAATAGCCGGGATTCCACCCAGCGTGACCCCGTTGCCAGGCCGCGGGGGCGCGGACTGTCGATCGGGCAGCCCTCCGAAATTAATAAACTCAGTGTTGGTTGTTTGTAGTGTGTTGTTTGTTGTGCTCGAGAGCGAGCTTTGAATCCCAAAACCGAGCAGGAGCATTTGGACATCTTCGAGGAGGCCGAGGTTGTCGGAGATGAGCTCCAGCGTATTGTTTTTGATTTGGGCGTCGGCGGTGAAGAGGCCGCGGAGCAGGTGTTTTTGGGCGGCCAGGCCGGAGGTGAAGGCTTCTTCGGCCAGACGGCGGCGAGCGCCTTCGGTGCGGATGAAGGCGCTGAGGCGCGAGATGAGCCGGCGGTTGGTGAGACGGACGGTGAGAGTAGCGCCGTCCGACTCGACCTCGTTGACCATCAGCAAATTGACGTAGTCATCGTCGTAGGTGGGTTGCTGGCCCCAGGTTTCCTGGACATAGGTTGCGAACTCATCGATCTGCTCGGGGTGCTTGAGGCAGGCATCGAGGTGAAGCGCGGACGGGTCGCCGTTGGCGGCCGAGATGAAGAGGCCGAGTAATTGGAAGAAGCGGGCATCCTGGGGCTCGCCGATTTCCTGCACACAGGCGGGCTTGGAGGGGAGCTTGATCTCGTCGTTGGTGTTGAGGTCCTGGGCCTCGACCCAGCCGCGATTTTTCGTCCACACCTTGTGGTTGGCGGTTAGCTGAACGCGATAGCCGCCGGCGGTACGCAGCTCGAAGCACTCCTGGATGCCGGTGGGAAACGCGCCTTCGGTGCTGTGGATTTCCTGGCCATCGAGATTCGTCACCACGCGGGTGGGCAGGTGGATCATCTGGTCGATGCGACGCCAGATTCCGCCTGGGGTGAGGGTGCGGGTGTCGCCGGTGACACAGGGATTGGAAGCGCGAATCTTACCGGAGCGCGGGCAGGTGTGCCATTCGTTGATGGTGTCATCGTATTGCACGCCCGGATCGGCGCAGCGCCAGGCGGCGAAGGAGATTTGCTCCCACAGCTCGCGGGCCTTCATGGTCTTGGAGATTTTCCCATCCGTGCGACGGGTGAGGTTCCAGGTTCCATCCTCCTCGACGGCCTTGAAAAAGCGATTGGGGATGCGGACGGAGTTGTTGGAGTTCTGGCCGGAAACGGTGTAGTAGGCCTCGCCGTTGAAGTCGTAATCGAGCTTGAGGCCGAGTTTTTTGGCGAGTTCTTTGTGCTCTTTGGGGAGATGCTTCATGCCTTCGGCCATGCAGGCGACTTTCAGCTCTTCGCGGACTTTCCAGTTGATGAATTGCTCGACGTCGGGGTGATCGAGGTCGAGGCAGACCATTTTGGCCGCGCGGCGGGTGGTGCCGCCGGATTTGATAGCGCCGGCCGCGCGGTCGCCGATTTTGAGGAAGGACATCAGGCCGGAGGACTTGCCGCCGCCGGAGAGTTTTTCGTTTTCGCCGCGGAGCTTGGAGAAGTTGGAGCCGGTGCCGCTGCCATATTTAAATAGCCGGGCTTCGCGGGTCCAGAGGTCCATGATGCCGCCGGGATTGACGAGGTCGTCGCTCACCGACTGGATAAAGCAAGCATGCGGTTGACTATGGGTGTAAGCATCTTTCGAACGGAGCGTCTCCCCCGTGCGAGGGTCGTTGTAAAAGTGCCCCTGCGCCGGCCCGGTGATGCCGTAGGCAAAATTCAACCCCGTATTAAACCACTGCGGTGAGTTGGGGGCGCACATCTGGTGCAGGAGCATGTAGACCATCTCGTCATAGAAAGCCTGGCCATCCTCGGCCGTGTCAAAGTAGCCGTGCTTCTCGCCCCAGAATCGCCAGCAGCCGGCCAGACGATTGATGACCTGTCTGACCGAGCGCTCGGGGCCGGTGACGATGTTGCCCTGGGCATCGCGGATGGGCTGGCCCTTCTCATCGGTCTGCGGCACGCCGGCCTTGCGGAAGTATTTGCTCACCATGATGTCGGTGGCGAGCTGCGACCATTGGCGCGGGATTTCCGCATCGTGCATCTCGAAGACGACCGAGCCGTCCGGATTGGTGATGCGGCTGGTGCGCTGTTCGTATTGCACGGTGCTGAAGGCGTCCTGGCCTGGTTTGGTGAAGCGGCGGGTGATTTTCATGATCGTTCCGTATGGTGAGCGATGCTTATCTTGTCATTGGTGACCCGAAAGGGATCACCGAATTGTCGTTGTCGTTGCTACGTCGTTGCTTTCCTTCGACCAATGCTGCATGAAACCGAGCGCGAAAACGTGTGGAATTGGAGTTGGACGATGAGCAATTTCGAACACTTCATCTACGCAACCCTTCGGTGTGCTCAATCGAATACGCTTTTCGTCAATGTTGAGAAACTCGTTGAAGGGGGTTCTATCCGCAAGACGTGTCCGGTGCCTGTCGAACAAGGTCCCCTTACGAGCACTAGCAAAAATCGCATCATCGATTTCTGCGAGACTGTTCAAATGCTTAAACATGTATGGGACTATCTGCACAAGGAGAATGTTCTGATTGGTGACATCCGCCAAACGGCGAACCGCGGCAGTCCGACTGACAGCGAACCGACGACAAATCTCATGCAAAGATCGTATTTTGTTTTCAGGATTAAAACTCGACATCAAGGGCTCGCACGGCATTAAGATTTCCGCCGCCAGCAGATTGGCCAACCGTTCCTCTTCACGCAATTCGGATTCGTTTCTCGAAAGCCCACGAAAGAGTCTGCCCTCTGTGGTTCCGAGCATCTCTTGCTGAAGTAGCCAGTGGCCAAGTTCATGGGCTAGCGTGAACCGCTCGCGACGTCGATTGAGCCCCTCCCGTAATACTATCGTCGCGCTGCCATTTGCGTCCCGCTCGATCATTCCCTCGTAAGGAATATTCTCGCAACGCCTCACACATATGCCTTTGGATCGTGCTAAGGCGTCTAGATCAACATTTGGAGATTGAGAGAGCTGCCCAAAATGAGATCCGATCAGCTTCCTTGATGCATCAAACTCGTCGTCCGCTCGTTGGGACTCAATCAATTCATTTAACAGACTCATACATCCTCCCGTCGGCGCGATCAGGAAAAAAACCCCTCAGCTAAGAGGCGCTCGTACAAGTAAGCGACGTCCATAACAGTACGTGGTACCGGAATGCGCGCCGCAATCTTCATCGTGTGCCGAGGCTTGCTCTCTAGGAGGTCGAGCACGTAAAGAACAAGTGGCCGTCTATGCGTTGGAGGTACTTGGTTCCGGATGATGAAGTCCCAAACCAGAGTACGCAGGGCACGGCGCTTTGAAAGCTCTGTTGCTTCGTGATCTTCGAGCGGCTCTTTGCCTTCCACGCGTTTCTTCTGTTGCACATACTCAGGTCCATTTAGCAGCCAGGAGATGTCGACTCCAAAAACCGCAAGCAGCCTCTGTAACGTCGGGAGGGTGTTTGGAAGACCCATGCTGCCCATCTGAATCGCTCGCATTCCGTCGTCCAAACTGACCCCGGCTCGCTGGCACATTGCTTTGGCGCTGATGTTTCGCTCATCCATAAGCGATACGAACTTCGAGCGGAAATCGTCACTAGAGGTCATGCCGAGATGGAAGCCATCGTCAAAACTGCTCATAACTACTCCCATTCTAAGAACTGCCGTGAATTGCTCTGCTCATGTCCGACTCCTTCCCAATGGCATGTCCCTTGCCCACGATTTTGCCACGCTACGTCGCCAAGCCCTCATCTCCGGTTGTACGGTGACTGATTTGTAGGCTTTAGCGAAACGCCCTCAGATGCGGCCTTTGTTCGAACTGCGTCCTCAGTTCGCCCGAGTTTCAGACCGATGACGCGAGTTGGGGTGTTGGATCGAGCGAGTTGTCTGAGATTCAGAACCTGCGTGTTCGTCCACTGCTTACCCGTGTTCCGTGTAGATTTGCTCATGATCATTCCTTTGACTGTTCGTGAGACTGCACTGGAATTACCGACAATAATTCTCCGACGCGGCCCGGAGCCGCGGAGTAACAATTAACTCGTTAGACTCACCAGATGCGTCGCATCCGGATCTGGACGTTCCGTAAGGTTTCTATGCGGCTTTAGCGAGACTCTCTCGAAGCCATGTCCAGATGCGCTCAGCAAGCCATCCAGAATAATTTCTGGAAGCTTCCATTACGAGCCAGGAGTCGTTCTTATCGAGATGTCTGCCCAGCCGCTCAGAAAGTTGTTGCGCTGGTTCATTTGTCGCGATGAGCCAGGTCGATTTCAGAACAGCACACCAACCCGCCGACCTCTTGATCTCCTCTATGAGCGCATCGTAATTCTGCCCTGGTTTCCAAAGGTCATAACTGAAGTGGTAAATCTTCATGGGGAGCCCCATGTGAGAAGAACTGTCTCGCGCCAAAGCCAATTCTCAGTCTGAGAAACGACATAGACTCGCGTGCAGAACAAATGCTTTGCCGAGAAAAAGATTGCTAGCGCCTTCTGCACGTGAAATCTGACCATTTGCCCCGACACGGCAATCCTGCCGCGGAGGCTCGAGACATCGCGGACAATCAACCTTTCAAAAAGTACAGACGATGAATTTGCTTCGCATCGAAACTGGTATCTTCCTTGACCACGTTCCCATTCAGGAGCACGCGTTTGTTTTCGGGGAGGAAAATCAGCTTGTCGAGGTATCGCACCTGGGTTGAGTAGACGAGCTTGCTGGCTTTTTTGTCGGTGATGAAGACGGTTCCGGCCTCGGGCGCGGAGAAGCCGACGGCGGCGGAGCGCTCGGCGACGAGCTGGGCATCCTTGGGGACGCCCGCTCCGTTTGAGGAGCAGCCGGCAGCGCTGATCAGCAGGACCAGGCTGAGGGGGAGGCGGAGGTTAGAATTATCAGAAGCCATAGAACTATGAAAAAGAACCCTCACCCTGACCCTCTCCCGGAGTACCGGGAGAGGGAAAAGAGAGGGGGGTCAGTCCACCTTTGGTAAGGTCAATCCTCCTTGATCCTGATACTTGCCGCGTTTGTCGGCGTAGCTCTTCGCACAAGTCCGCTCGCCTTTGAGAAAAATGAGCTGGGCGATTCCTTCGTTGGCGTAGATCTTGGCCGGCAGGGGGGTGGTGTTGGAGATTTCCAGCGTAATCTTCCCCCGCCATTCCGGCTCGATGGGAGTCACGTTGACGATGATGCCGCAGCGGGCGTAGGTGGATTTGCCGACGCAGATGGCCAGGTACTCCCGCGGCATCTCGATGTGCTCAATCGTCTCGCACAGCGCGAAGCTGTTGGGCGGGATCAGCACGTGATCCTTCCCCGTCTCCGTCGTATCCACCGTCACAAACGAATCATCACTGAAGTTTTTCGGATCGATGATCGATGCGTTGATGTTGGTGAAGATTTTGAAGACCGTCCCCACCCGAATGTCATACCCATAAGACGAAACGCCGAAGCTGACCCGGCCGGGTCGCTTGAGGTTTTCCTCGAAGGGCTCGATGCCGATCAGTTCACGGATTTGGGTGTCGCAGAGAATGGCCATGGTACGTCCAGTGAAATAGTCCTCGTCCATGGATGGGGTGCCGGAGCACGCCCAGACGGCCAGTTGGGGGCCGCAAAACAACGCCCAGCGGTTCCACCACTGCGCCACGATTTCAGTCCTCAGCCGGCCGCAACTACGATGCCGACTGTTAGGATAAGATTAGCCTATTGCTAACGACTGACCACAATACCTGATTTCACTCTTCTACCCCTATATCTGGTAGAGGTCAAGGTGAACTTCACTAATTATTGTATGTACGCGGCTATCGAAAGGCTAAGTTTTGGCTGTTACTTTTCTTACAGTAGCATAATTTTTTTGAGGAAGATGTTGAGGATGTGCAAAGGGCAGTTTATCCACCGGTTGAACACCGTGGGATGGTGGAAAAGGTGGGGGTAGGACCGCCGGGGGGCGGCAAAAAAGAAGTCCGGCACAGCCGGACCTACGGGAGGTTGGCGGTGCCGGATCTAAAGGGCGGGGGTTGGAGTTAGCGGTTGTTGATGTCCCGGTTGTTGCTGTCGTTGTTGCGGTCACGGCTGTTGCTGTCGTTGTTGAGCCCACGGTCGCGACTGGAACTGTCATTCAAGCGGTCATTCGTGTCGGAATTCACGCTGTCGCGGCTGCCTTCGACGAAGTAGAGGCGAAGGCGGTGATCGGGGTTCACATCGCGGTTGGTGACGTTCTGGCCGTCGATTGAGGCCCGGCCGCTGCGGTTATCGACGGTGAAGCGCTCACCATCGCGCATAAAGCCTGACCAGACAACGCGGCGACTGTCCACGTCATAGACATAGAGCTTGCCATCGTGCGGGGTCTTATAGCTGATGTCCTGGCGATCGGACTCGCGGATCAGGCGTGCGCCGCTGGGGATGCCATTGTCGAAGTCGGCCGGATATTTCATGTCAAATCCGCCGCGATTGTCGCGGGCGGTCCCGCGATCGCGGCTGATGCGGTCATCGCGAGTGGGTGTTTTGTCGCTGCTGCCTTTGCTGTCGCCGCCGAGTCCGAGCGTTTCGCAGCCAGCGGTGAGCGTCAGGCCGAGCAACAGGGCGGGAAGGGTCTTTTTCAACATGGATTACCTCCGTGAAAGCGGAATAAAAGCGGAAGGCCGCGGGTGGCCATTATCTGGGGATTGATTGCAATACGGGTGCCATGGGGCGGCGGGCGAGCGGAGCGAAAAGCGCAGATTGATTGGATTTTGCTTGAATGCGGCGGGCGGGCGCGGTTCAATTTCGCGTTCGGAAAACCAACGGCACCCTCCACAAGCGGTGATTGATCAGACCACCACTACGGTTTGACTGACCACCGCTTTTTTTGCGCGCGTAGCACGGGCGTCCCGCCCGTGAGCACCGGCAATATCCCGAGGTACCCCTGATTACTTCTTCGCCTGATCGAAGAACCCAATGAAGTAAAGGAATCGGTTCTGATTGAGCACGGGGATGTGCAGCTCAAGGGCTTTGTTCTTCACATCCTCATAGGCCTTGTGGGCTTCCTCGGCCTTTTTCTGCTCGAATTCGCGGATGGGGTCATCTTTGAGCTGCTCGGGGGGAATATTGGGCACGACGGGCTCTCGGCCCATGACCAGGAAGTCGGTGTCGATGTTGAGGTCTTCGGTGACGATGCCGCCCCATTGGGCCACCAGGCGCTTGACGACATCCGCTTCCTGGGGAGTGGCGACGTTGTTCTGGTCGATGTCGAAATTGCCGAAGATTTTGAAGCGGAATTTGACGTTGGGATCGTAAATCAGGTTGGCGATCAGGTCGCCGACGAAGATCTGCGACCCGGCCGACTGCTTGATGATGCGGGCTTCGCTGCTGCCGGGGGAGACGCGGGTGATTTCGATGGAGGCCTTGCCGGCCGGGAGGGAATCATCGTTGTTGGTCTGAAGGCGGGGGATGCCTTCGTTCTTGTCATAAACTTCGAAGGTCATGCCGGGGCTGATCTGCTGGCCGAGGCCGCGATTGATGTAGACGGTGCCGCTTTTGGCGGTGCCGATCTGAGAGACAGCGCCGTCGGGGCGGCGGATGGTGGTTTCGGCGGTCCCGGCGACTTTGAAGCGGGCCATGGTCGAATAGGCTTTTTCCAGGTCCTTCTTGAGCTTGTCGATGTCCAGATTGCGGGCGGTGAGCTGGGTGTTGAGGTCTTCCAAAGCCTTGCGGTCTTTTTCCACAGTGTCGGCCAGGGTCTTTTCGAGGCTGGCGACCTGTTCATCCTTGCCAGCGCGATATTTGGTGGTGTCATCCTGCGTGGTCTTGGTTTCGGTGCGGGCGGCTTCCACGGTGACGCGGTGCTGGTCGAGTTCCTTTTGATAAAGGGCGGTCTGCTTCTTGAGGTCTTCGGCACAGGTGGCCATCTGCTGCTTGAGTTGCTCGGCCTGGGTCTGCCGCTCGACGATGGCGGCGGCGAGGACCATGATGGCGTTGTTGAGCGAGCCGGCGGGAACGGCCGCGCCGGCGGGTCCGAGGGTTTTATTGGCGGATTGGACAGTGGTGGCGGCGGATTCGACGGCCTTGGCGGGAGAAGTGTTGGCCTGGCCGGTGATGGCCTTGGCCAGATCCTCGCGCTGCGAGCGCATGATGTCGAACATGGAGCGGCCGCGGTTGGCGGGATCGGATTGGAGCGATTTGACGGCTTCAAAATCCGGGTCGGTCATCTCGGTGGTTTTGATGACGTCGGCGTATTTCTTACAGAGAACCTCCAATTGTTTTTCCTTCACCTTGTTGTCGGCATTGGTGGTGAAGAAGAGGACGGTGGAAACCAGAAACAGAACGACAAAGATCACGAGCGCGGTGATAAGGCCAGCGC
>JBGPEF010000055.1:0-16024 GCA_041482675.1 Tepidisphaeraceae bacterium
GAGGCGCTGGCGGAGAAGATGCGCAAGATGGAGGCCAAATACCCGGTGGCCAAAGCCCGGGGCAAGCCGCGCAAATACAACGAGCTGGATTGAGCTGGGATGATGCTGGATAAAACCCCGCGGCTTTTCCGATAGACACAGACCCGATGCGACGACTTTTGCCCATTGCCCTGATCATGGCCGGATGTCAGCAGGCGATGCAGGTCTCCCAACCGACATTGCGGCGGCCCGGAATTGTCGCGCAGGGAACCCCCGCGTTGCCCCAGCCGCAGCCCCGCACGCCCAGCTCGCCCCAGCCGCATCCCTATCAATATCTCGCCCCCCAGCCATCTCGCCAACCGTGGATTCCTTACGCGGCAGCCCGCCCGTGGCGGTGGATTGTCATTCATCATTCCGACACCCGCACCGGCTCGGCCGAGTCATTTGATCGATATCACAAGGATGTGCATCACTGGGATGAGCTGGGCTATCACTTTGTTATCGGCAACGGCGCCGGCAGCGGCGACGGCCAGGTGGAAGTCGGGTCCAGATGGGGCAAGCAGAAAATCGGCGCGCACGCCGGGGTCAAGGAATACAACGAATACGGCATCGGTATTTGCCTGGTCGGCGATTTCGACGTCACCCGCCCAACGCCCGCCCAGATGCAGTCCCTCACCCAGCTCACCGCCTGGCTCATGACCAGCTATCACATCCCCGCCACCCACGTCATCGGACATCGCGACGCAAAGAGCACCAACTGCCCGGGGCGTTATATGGATTTGCCGGGGCTAAGAACGATGGCCAGTCGGACCGCGGCCGCGCAAATCGGTGTGGCGCGAGTGGAATGATGATCTTGCTATTCTGTGGCACGGGCGTCTCGCCCGTGAGCTCTGCAAATGCCATGGGCGAGGCGCCCATGCCACGATTGAGCACATCAACGACTATCGCTGATCGATAGGAACTACTCGCTTGCCGAAGGGCCCAATATAATCATCCGTCGGCCGGATGATCCGATTGTTCTTGTGCTGTTCCATGACGTGCGCGGCCCATCCCGCGACTCTTGCCACCGCGAATATCGGCGTGAAAAGATCAAGCGGAATCCCCATCGTGTAATAAGTCGATGCCGAGAAGAAATCCACATTGGGATTGAGGTTCTTTTCCTGTTTCAAAATCGGAATCAGCCGTTCCGACATTTCATACCAGGTCGTATTCCCCGCCGCCTCGCCGAGCTGTTTGCTCATCTTGCTCAGGAAGTGCGCCCGCGGATCGTAGGTTTTGTAAACCCGATGCCCAAACCCCGGCACTTTTTCCTTCCGCCCCAGCATATCACGCACGGCTTTCTCCACCGCATCCACCGTCCCGCTGGAGAGAAGCAATTCCATCACATCCTGATTAGCGCCGCCGTGCAATGGCCCCTTCAATGCGCTGACCGCCGCGGTAATGGCCGCGTGCATGTCGGCCAGCGTCGCCGCCGTCACCCGCGCTGCAAACGTGCTGGCATTCATGCCATGTTCCGCGTGCAGCACCAGCGCGGCATCCATCACCCGCACCAGCGTGTCATGGGCCCGCTTGCCATTGAGCATGTACAGGAAATTCCCCGCGATCGACAGGCTCGGATCGGGCGGAACCGGGTCCAAACCCTCTCGAATTCGATGAAACGCGGTCACGATCGCCGGAAACTGCGCTGTCAGCCGCCGCGCCTTGCGCCGATTCGCATCCGGCTCGTTGCTCATCGCATCCGGATCGTCCGCGGCCAGCGCGCTGGCGGTGGTCCGCAGCGCATCCATCGGCTGCGTCTTCTTGGGAAGCGTCTTGAGAATGCGCAGGACGTATTCCGGAAGCTCCACCGAATCGCCGATGTCGCGCTTGAGCTGCTCCAGCTCGCTGCGCTTGGGCAGCTCTCCCTCCCACAACAAAAACGCCACTTCCTCAAACGTGCAATGCTCGACCAGATCGCCAATGTCATATCCCCTGTAAATCAGCTTTCCGGCCTGGCCGTCGATGTAACAAATCCCGCTCTGTGTCGCCACGATTCCTTCGAGGCCGCCGCCGGGTGCTTTGGCTGGGGGAGTCGGTGGAGCTGTGGTTGCGGGGTTGCTACTCATCGATGTCCTTTGGTCTGCAAAGCGATTGTATCGCTGCTGGTCGGCCGCGAAACTCCGAAAATCGCCCGCGACGCCGGGCCGTTTTATAGCGATAGCGGCCCCGTGCGGCAAGTGAGCCCCAAATCATGGGAAAATTGCGGTTGTGTCACTTTTCTTCGATGCACCACAGGTGGCCGGCCGTGCGGAGAAAAATCTGCCCGTTGGAGATGGCGGGCGTGGAATTCGTGCGCTCGCCGAGGGAATTTTTGGCGATCAACTTGAATTCCTTCGGATCGGCCGCGAAAACCAGCGTATTGCCGCGCTGGCTGGTGACATAAATCGTATCGCCCGCGGCCACCAGCGATCCCCAGAACGTCTCACCCTCCGGTTTGGCCTTCCAAAGCTCCTTGTTGCTCGCCGCCTCAAGGCACTGAATGTTTCCCGGCTCGCAAATCTGGTAAAGATTCTGGCCAATGATCAGCCCCGATCCAATGCGCTGCGGATTTTTCCCCGCGTCACGCCACAGTCGATTGGTCGAGGTGACATTCCCCGAACCGCCAAGCTTGAAACCGATCCCCGGCCCGCCAAATCCGCTCAGATAAACGACCATGCCATCGCCGATGAGCGGATCGGTGTAAGAAAGATCGCCGTTGCCTTCGCAATACCACAGGATTTTGCCGCTGGCCGGATCATAAGCATTCACGTGCCGCGGAAACGCGACCAGCACCTGCTGCTTTCCATCAATGGTCACGGGAACCGGGCTGCTCCATGAGCCCAGCCAGGATTTTGTCTCAGGGCTCTTATCGTCCGCGCCCCCGGCCTCATCAGTCTGCCAGATCGTGTGCCCATCTTTGGCATCCAGTGCGGTCACAAATGTTCGATTCCCCGGCCCGCAGTTCATGATGATCAAATCACCCACAATCAGCGGCGATGACGCATATCCCCAGATGTGATTGAAGGTCCCCAAATCCCGATGCCAAA
Organism: Tepidisphaeraceae bacterium; assembly: GCA_041482675.1. Lineage (GTDB taxonomy): Bacteria > Planctomycetota > Phycisphaerae > Tepidisphaerales > Tepidisphaeraceae > JBGPEF01. The sequence goes on from JBGPEF010000055.1 coordinate 3,045, forward strand.
GCTCCGCGCCGCTGTGGTCATAGCAATAAACACCGGCCGACCCATGCCACACCACCACCCGCTGCCCATCCGCCGCCGGCGATGAGGCGGCATACGGATTGGTCTCGTGCGTCGGCTCCTTCTTCTCATAGCGCACCGATTTCACCCACAGTATCTGGCCGTTGGAGCGGCCAAAGCAATACAAACTCCTGTCCGTGCCTCGCGCGTTCTCGGAACAACTCACAAAAACCCGATCCCCCCACACAATCGGGCTGCTGTTGCCCGGCGACGGCAGCGCTGCCTTCCATTTGATGTTCTTCTCCACCCCCCAGGTCTGCGGCGCGCTCGATTCGCTCGAGATTCCCGTGCGCTTTGGCCCCCTGAAAAACGGCCAGTTGTCCGCAAAAGTGAAATTGGAAAACAGCAAAATCGTCAGCGCAATAAGTGATAGCCGCACCTGGAGTGCTCCTTTCAATCCCCGACGTTAATACAACTCACCCCGCCCCGCATTCGTACCCTCTTTCTCCCTCTCCCGGTACGCCGGGAGAGGGTGGGGGTGAGGGTCTTCTTCGCAGACCACACGCGCGGATCTCTCCTCGCTGCCTCGCCTACACCTTCTTCCGCTTAAACAAAAAATTATGGTGAAACCCTTCCTTCCCCCTGCGAAATGTCAGGCGAATCCTCGCCTCCGATTCACCCTCCCAGCTCCAATAGAGCATATCCGTCTCATCCACCACCGTGAAGTACTGCGGCTCATCAAAAGCTGGATCATAAACCCCCGGCCACAACGCCCCCCGCCCGCGCGACGCGTGAATAATCCCCACTCCAATCCCAAAGCTCGGCCCGCTTCGATAATACGGCCGCATCGGCGGCAGAATCAGCTTCACATAGCTGTGCGGCGCGATCGACTGGCTCCGCAGCGCGTGGCTCTGCCCGCGCGGATCGACCGCAGTGCTTTCCGGCCCGATCAGCTCAATCGCATCCTCCGTCGGATTGACGATGTACATCAACAGCCGGTTATCCACCGCCTGCAATCGATACTCCAGCTCATCGCGCTTAAGCAGCGATTCCTTGTCCCCGCCGATGTGCGTCGCCAGATCGGCCGGCTCCACCAGGTCAAATTCATATTTGGCACATCCCCCCATGAGCATCAGGAGGAGTAATGCGATGGAAATGCGCATGGAAGAACGTTTGTACCGCGCGACAGGGGATGAGCAAGTCAGGAAAACGTCTCGTGCCACTGGCGGCTTGTCCGCCAGTGTTCGAATTCACTGGCACCGAAAGATTTACGCCCGCCCATAAACATATTCATTCAGGAAATGAATCTGCGCCTCCTGCGACGAAGCGTGATACGCATTCAAATCCCCAATCGAAACCAGCCCCAGCAGCGATCCATCCCCATCGCAAACCGGCAGATGCCGCACTCTTCGATCACGCATGATCCGGCTGGCCTCATCCAGGTCGGTCTCGGGCGGACAGCAAACCACGTCGACCGTCATCACCTCGCCCACCCGCACCGCCTTTGGCGATTTCTCCTCCGCAATCACCCTTCGCAGCACATCGCGCTCAGTAAAAATCCCCATCACCCGGCCCACGCCATCCTTGACCACCAGCGCGCCGATCTTCTGATCGTTCATCGCGTGCGTCGCCTCCAGCACCGTGGCCGAGGGTTGAATGGTGAAAACGTCCGACCCTTTGTCGGCAATGATGTCCATCACGGATGGCATGGTTATCTCCAGTTTTGACTGACCGCAGGCCGCTTCGACGTGACCGGGCGAAATGAGCGAACACCTTTATACGAAATCCGCCACCCCAATTGCAATATTGTGAATTTATTCCCGAACCTCGTCCCCGCCTCGATTTACAGCTCCCCCACGGCTGAGCTTCAAGCTCATCTGTAACCACCCCCACAAGCGGGCGGGGCCTGCCGTTTGCTAGATTTCCCGATTATGACGAAACGGTGGCCTGGCTAGGCTGGAGGACCCTTTCATCGCCAACGTCTGCCCGCGATCTCGGTCGGGCAGCAGCACCAGGGAGTATGTATGTCTTCTAGCGTGCGCGCGGTGTGCCGGCGGAGAGTGTACGGCCCGATCGAACCCCTCGAATCACGCCAGCTTCTGAGCGTGATCTTCCAATTCGGCGGCTGGGAAGTCACCGGCCAGGAAACCGCCGACCACGTCACAATCCAAAGCAAACCGGCCAATCCCGCCACAATCCAGCTCACCCTGAACGGCTCAACCTATGAGCAACCGGCCAGTGATGTCCGCTGGATCAAAATCGACCTCGGCGGCGGCAACGACCAGCTCACCTTCAAGCTTTCCAATGCCAACCTGCAAGTCAGCATCTTCGGCGGCGCCGGCAATGACACCCTTTCCGGCTCGGCCGGTTCAGACTCGATCCTCGGCGGCGATGGCAATGACCAAATCGAAGGGGGCGACGGCCCGGACATCATCGATGGCGAGGCCGGCCATGATGTCATCCTCGGCGGCCGCGGGGCCGACTCGCTCAATGGCTCGCTCGGCAACGACCGCCTCGATGGCGGCACCGAGGACGACCGCCTCGACGGCGGCGCTGGAAACGACCTGCTCATCGGCGGCCAAAGCGACGACCTGCTCATCGGCGCGGCCGGCAACGACATCCTCAAAGGCGGCGCCGGCGCTGACACCATCGCCGGCGGATTGAACAAGGACAACCTCATCGGCGCTGGCGGCAACGACCAGATGCACGGCGGCTTCGACGCCGACATCCTCTCCGGCGGCGGCGGCAGGGACACGCTCTGGGGCGGCGCTGGCCGCGATCGGCTCGGCGGCGGCGCTGCCACCGACACCATCTATCGCCAGCGCAACCTCGATCGCGCCCCATCCGCATCCGGCGACATTTTCCGCAACGAACAGCTCACCGCCCCCCTGGTGCGTAAGAAAGACCCCGCCCAGCTCAAATCGTGGCTGATCGATGAGGCCGTGAAACGCTGGAAGGAGACGCTGGGGACAACCATGACCCCATACTTCGAGCGCCGCTACTACGAGCGCGGGACGGATGGGAAGCTCAAGCTCACTACTCTCGAACCAGAGGCACCGACCTGCTGGGGCGGACTTTGCGGGCCACCAACCGATTACTCCCACACCAATATCCAGGAGCAGGGCGTCGATGAAGCCGACCAGGTGAAGACCGACGGCCAGAACCTCTATCTCCTCAACAACAACAAGCTCGTCATCATCGACGCCGCTCCGGCCGTTCAGTCTCACGCCCTCTCCACAACCGCCATCGAAGGCCAAACGCTTGGCCTGTATCTCGATGGCAAATTCGTCACCGTCCTTTCGCGGCTGGAAGATCCCAGCGCCGCCTGCCCCGGCTATCGCGACCACGTCGCCCTGCGCGATGGCCAGTCTTGCCCGATCACCGATTCCACCGCCAAGGTGAAGGTCACCGTGTTCGATGTCACCAATCCCGCCGCACCCAAGCTCACCGAGGCCACCAAGCTAGATGGCCACCTGTCAACTTCGCGCCAGATCGACGGCCAGTTGTATCTGGTCATCGGCAATTCGCTCGACCTGCCCGCGCCAATCGGCACCTGGCACGATGAGCCGATCCTGCCGGCCAACTGGTCCGGGCAAGTCTTGTCCAATCCCACCAGCACTCCCGGCAAGCCCGCCAGCGCCCAGATCGATGGCAAGCCCTACATCGAGCAGGTTACCGGCCATTTCACCTACGAAACCGAGCCCCAATATCGCGCCCGCCTTCAGCGCCTGTCACTGGACCAACTCGGCCCGCGCTACACCAGCTCCAGAAGCACTGCCGGTCGCGCTGTGGCCGGTGGACTGATCAACCCCGCCAGCTTCTACGCCGGCATCGATGCCCGCGACACCTACGGCTATTGGAGCATGAGCTCCGTGGTCCTGCTCGATCCGGCCGACGGCAAGCCGGGCATCAAGTCCTCATCATCCATCCTGGGAGCCGAGGGTCTCGCTTACGTTTCTCCCGACAATCTCTACCTCGCCGTCTCGCGCTACGAGACGCCGATGGGCGACTGGCTGGGCGAGCTCAAGACCGACCTCTACAAGTTCCACCTCGGTCGCACCGATGTCGATCTGGTCGCCAGTGGTCAGGCGCCGGGGACGGTGCTCAACCAGTTCTCGATGGATGAGGAATCCGGCCGCCTCCGCATCGCCACGACCAGCCAGCGGACCGATGGATCATCCAACAACATGCTGGTCCTCCAGCAGCAGGGCAAGTCGCTCCAGGTGAAAGGCGGGCTCACCGCTCTCGGTTTCGATGAGCGCATCTACTCCGCCCGCTTCGAAGGCGATCGCGGCTACCTCGTCACCTTCAGACAGGTCGATCCACTCTTCGTCATCGATCTGAGCAATCCAGTGAAGCCGACCGTGGCGGGCGAACTGAAGATCCCCGGCTACTCCTCGTATCTCCACACCATCGCCGACAACCTGATCATCGGTGTGGGGCAGAACGTCAACGATGCCGGGCAGCGGACCGGCTTGCAGGTGTCGCTCTTCGACGTGTCCAATCCGAAAAACCCCAGGCGCCTCGCCAACTACGACTTCAATCCCCAGGACACCCTGCACTGGAGCGGCTCGATCGCGGAGATCGACCCGCACGCCTTCGCCTACTTCCCCAGGCAAGGCGTTCTCGCTCTGCCAGTCTCGCACACCGTCGGCAGCGCCTTCGAGTCGAGCATGGAGGTCCTCAAGATCGCCCCCACTGGCATCACCCTGCTGGGCAGTGTTCCCCAGCATGGCGCAGCCCAACGCAACGTGCAGATCGGCGACTTCCTCTACACCATCGCCTCGGCCGGCGTGAAGGTAGTCGACCTTCTCAACCCCTCGCACCAGGTGGCGGAGGTGCCCCTGTAGTTATGCCTGGAAGATCGAGCGCAGATACTTCTGGTTGTGTACGTAGCACTCTTCCAGGCTCTTCTCCTTCACCGTCGCCCCCTCAATAATCAGCCACCCCCCCCACCCAATCTCATCCACCGCCTCCTTCATCTTCTTGAAATCGATCCTCCCCTCCCCCAGCAGCGAGTCGTTCTCCTTGCAGTGAAACTGGCAAATCCTCTCCTTCCCGATCTTGCGAATCTCTTTGTAAATGTCGTACCCCATCTTCTCCGAGTTGGCCACGTCGTAGTACACCTGCACCGCGCGCGAGCCGACGGCGTCGAGGATGCGCAGGTGATCCTCCGCGTTCATCCAGCTCTCGATCCCCAGGATCACCCCCGCCTTCTCCGCCCGCGGCGCGGCCCGCTTGAGTTTCTCAATCACCTTCCCCTGCAAAGTCGGCTTCTGATTGATGTCTCCTCGGCCAAAGAATGCCAGCAGCACAATCTTCTGCCCCATCTTCTCCATCGCATCGATGCACTCCAGCACCCACTGCTCCGCCCGCTCATCGATTGCGTACGGATTGTTGTTGAGCGTCCCCATGGCCAGCGAGGAGATCTCAATTCCGAGCTTTTTTGCCGTCTCCTGATACTGCCGGCGGGCCTCTTCGCCGCGCAGGTCGGTCTTGACGCCGATGTCGTCGAAGCTGACCTGCACGCCATCGAGGCCAATTTTTTTCGCCAGGTCGAGGGCCGCAAACTGCTGCCGCTTCCCAATCGACCAATCGCAAGCGCCGACCTTGAATCGCGGCCGCTTCTCCTCCGCCAGCAGCGCGCCGGCCGCCAGCGCCGCGGCCACACCAGCCACCACCTGCCGACGAGTTGGATGCTCTGAATTTGCCATGCCCGCCAGTATATCTCCGAATTAGTGCGCCAAAAAAATGGACGGCCGGCGACCGGCCGTCCATCTTCTTCACCCGCATGCGCGGGCTCTCTCTCGCGGCGAGTGGGGCCGCGGTCCTCCAGTAGGTCGGGCACTCTTGCCCGACATTCCTCCATCGGGCAATCTTGCCCGATATTCGATCATCTCCTGCGCCGCAGGGTTAGTGTCGTCAGCGCCAGCCCGAGCAGCCCGAGAGATGCCGGCTCGGGAATCTGGCGCGTATACAGCTCGAAGGCCAGGTCCTTGGAGAACTGCGCAATCTCCGGCGGGCCGTCGAGTGGAGCGACGTAGTGCGTCGGTGCGAAGTCGGCCTGATCGATGCGCGGGCTGATCGGATCGGTGGGATCGAGCAGGATGCTCACTCCGCCCATGACCGCATCATCCTGGAAGTGGTACACCGGCAGGATTCCGCCAGCGCCGGGGATGACGCCGGCAAGGAATTCGCCGGGCACGACGGCCGGCGCGGTGGAGGCGAGCGGATCGGGAATGGTGTAGTCGCGGTTGTGCCAGCCCCAGCGGACGTTGTTGGTATCCAGCAGGGCGACGATCTTCAGCCAATAAACCGTGTCGTGGTGTTCGGGGAATACCTTGCTCAGGTGCAGCTCGGCGTTGTACTCGTAGAGCTGCTCGGGAGCGCCGTCGCTGAAGATCGTCTTCTCCGTGAAAGTCCCCGAGCCCGGGGCCAGCGGACCTTTGGAAACAACCTGGTTGAGCAACGGTTCGCCCGGCCGGCTGAATGGATTGGCGGTCGAGGCGGGAATGTCGCTCTCAAAGGAGACCAGGAATTTCTTGGCCGTAAAATCGGCGGTGCCCCCGGTGTAGTTGTCGAAGTAAGAGCCCCACCAGCGGATATGCACGACCGGGGTATCAAATTTGTCCGCAAAGTCGTCGGCCATGAACCGGCCGGCCCAGCCGGTCATCGCGCCGGCGGCATTGAAGGTGGGATAGGCACTGCTCAACTCATCGTGGCCCGGGAACGGCGCTCCCCCGACCGATGGCGGCAGGCCCAGATTCAGCGGCAATTGCTGGAACTTGAGAATCTCCCCCGGCAGCGGATCGGCCAGCGATATTCTGGTGAAGCAGGCGCAACTGACAGCGATAGTGAGTGCGACAAGCAGATGACGGAATTTCACGAGTTCCTCCTTCTTAATTGGCCGGCGGCGTGGTGAACCATGAAATACGCCGGCGGCCGCGCGACATTTAATTCCGGTGAGCACGGTGTTGCCGAGAACGGGTCGATTTTGCAGCGCTGGAATAAGCGGCGGCACTCTCCTTCCTGCCGGTTGTAGTGCAGGCTTTCAGCCTGCTTCTGATGACGGTGGGGCGGACATTCTTGTCCGCCACGCACCGATGTACTCACCGGTGCGTATCTTTCCGCTCGCGGCATATCGGCCGTTAACGGCAAACAGTTACAAAACAAGAACACACGGCCAACGCGTTGTGGTTGCCGTCGTGGTACAGCGCTAGTTGAACAAAAACTCGCGGAGACAAAGACCGTCGTGCATTCCCTGTCCTGCACGCGGCCACCGCGCGTTGGCGTGGTAGAGCCCAGAGCCCGACCTCAGCAATTGCAATATAAATCAAAAACGGGCCGCGGCAAATATTTTGATAAAAATGCGCAAGCTATTTCGGTTGTAACGCCTCACGTCATCTGCCCGTAACTGTTTACCGTCCACGCTTCCCGATTTCAGCCCCGGTCGGGGCGCAAGCCGGTAACCCCGGGCGCAAGCCCGGGGTTGATTAGTCGCCAAAAACCAGCCCCGTAGGGGCGTAAGAACCGCTCGCTCCGGATGTGACTATCGCGGCGGTAAGCAGTTACATCCGCGCCCCATCTCCAACTCCCCCCTCCAATGAACACGGAATTTCCAGGCACGGCTCGATGTGAGCCGTGGCATTTCCTTCTTTAAGTGCCTGCTCGATCTCGTATTCGATGGCGCTGGCGATCGCGTGCCCCAGCTCCAGGTTCAGCTTGGGCGGAAGCATGATGTGAAAATCCACCCAGTGATACCGACCGCTGTGGCGGTGCCGCAGCTTGTGATAGCTGCAAATCTGCGGCGACTTTCCCTCCGGCCCGATGTGCGCATCGAGGATTTGCCGCAGCAGCCGCTCATCGTCGGTATCCTGGCGGTCCATCAATCCGGCCGACGATCGCCGCAGCAGAAAAATGCCCATCCAGCCGATGTACGCCGCGATAAAAAGGGCGGCGATGGGGTCGGCCAGGGGCCAGCGAAATATCTTCACCAGCGCCAGCGCGCCCAGCGCCGTGGCGCTGGTGATCGCATCGCTGAGAAGATGTTGGCCGTCCGCTTCGAGCGTGATCGATTGCTGGCGGCGCCCCGTGCGGATGAGATAAAGGCCCACGCCCCCGTTGATGACCATGGCCAGTGCGATCAGGATGATCCCCAGTCCCAGCTGCGCAATCGGCGCCGGCGGCACCAGCAGCATGTCGATGGCCTTGATGGCGATCGCGATGGCGGCCAAAACGATCATCCCCCCTTCAAAGTGCGCCGACAGGAATTCGATCTTCCCGTGCCCATACGGATGATCGGTGTCCGCCGGCGAATGGGCCACGATCAGCGCATACAGCGCCACCGCCGACGCAAGCACATTGACGATGCTCTCCAGCGCATCGGAAAAGATCGCCGCCGACCCGGTAAGAAAGTACGCGATAAACTTGATGATCAGCAGCGTGATGCCCACAAACAGCGAGAGCAACGCCGCCGCGGCCTCCGCCCTGGGAATCCGACGCAGCGAAGTGAACATGCCGTATTCTACAGAGTTGGCGACTATTAGGGCGGTCGCCGTCTCCTCCCTTCGTGTAACTGTACCGTCCCTCCCGAACCTTCCGCTTCAGCGCACGATTTTCCCTCTCCCGGTAATCCGGGAGAGGGTCGGGGTGAGGGTCTGCTTCCGGTGGGTCGGGCACTCCTGCCCGACAAGCGTAGATGCACTCATCGATGCGAATCTTCGTCATTCGTCATTCGACATTCCTTCGTCATTGGGCATTCGTCATTCGTCATTTGGTTGCGGCCCGCCGCCCCAAGCCATCCGCGGCCGCTCCGCCCCTAATCGTCGTCGGGCCCGACAATCGAGAATTCCCCCCACGCCGGCCGATGATCCGACACCAACTCCACCGCCGCCTTATCATCATTCGCATAATCCATCTCATCAAACCGCCACGTCCCCGCCACCCCCGTCCATTCCTTCGTGAACCGCGGATCGATCAACAAATTGTCATAGACCTCGCTCGATGATAAATTCGTCGCATCCCGATTCAACTTCGTCCACCCTTGCTCCTCAAAGAGATGCAAATTCCCCCGCTGATGCTGCTCATTAAAATCCCCCAGCACAATCAGGTCTTTCTCGACGCCCCCATCCACCATCCCCCTGCACAACCCCACCAGCGCAGTCGCCTCCGCCTTCCGCCTCGCCACATCCGTATAACTCAAATGCACCGTCACCAGCATGAAATCAAACTGCCCCGCCCGAAAACTCCCCGTAAACGGCGCCCGATCAAACACCGCCGTCTCCGGCCCCTTCAGCAATCTCGCCGACCCATCCACCAGATCCACCCGGTCCGACCGATACAAAAACGCATACCGCTCATTATTCCCCGTCCGCTCACTCACCACGTGCCGCCACGGCTCATTCAATTGCCGCCGCAGCTTCTCCACAATCTGCCCCTCGCGCTGCACCTCCTGAATCGCCACCAGGTCAAACTGCGCCCCCTTGATGATCGACGCAATCTCCACCAAATCCGGCGGGTGCTGCCCACCCTCCGAAAACTTCCGCAGGTTCCACGTCGCAATTCGAATCGTCGAGCTGTTCGTCGTCGCCGGCCGCGCGCCCTGCTCGGCGCGCTTCTGCTGACACGCCCACACAATCCACATCAGCAGCGCAACCAGCGCCACCGCCACCCGAATCTGCACCGCCCGTCGCCTCCATGCCATTTGAGCATCATAACGACGAAGAATTCAGAAGTCAGAACTCAGAACTATTGACATTCAACTTCTTGTTTTTTGCGAAAGAAATTTAGCGGCCGCGCCCCTTCTCCCCTCGCCCCCGTACTCGGGGGAGAGGGTTAGGGTGAGGGGGCTTTCGTCATTCGTCATTCGTCATTCGTCATTCGTCATTCGTCATTCTTTCGTCATTCGTCATTTTGGTTGCGGCTACGCCGCGCTACGTCAATCTCGCCACCAACGCTATCATCCCCCCATGCTCACCGCCGCCATCCTCTTCGCCACCCCCCTCCTCATCGCCGCCATCGGCGAACTCATCGTCGAGCGCGCCGGACTCGTCAACATCAGCATCGAAGGCATGATGCTCACCGGCGCAATGGCCGCCGCTCTCGTCAATGCCTCCACCTCCAGCACCGCCGCCGGCCTCGCCGCCGCCATCGCCGCCGCACTCCTCCTCGGCCTCCTCTTCGCCGCCGTCACCCTCATCTTCGCCGCCGACCAGATCGTCACCGGCGCTGGCATCAACCTCCTCGCCCTCGGCCTCACCGGCGCTCTCTACCAGCGCTTCTCCAATCCCAGCGCCGCCATCCACGGCATCTGGCCCCACTCCCTCTCCATCTTCGCCCTCATCCTCGCCGCCGCCGCCTGGATCTTCCTCCGTCTCACCCGCCCCGGCCTCGAACTCACCGCCATCGGCGAATCCCCCCACGCCGCCGACGCCGCCGGAATCCCCGTCGCCCGCCGCCGTCTCTACGCCATCCTCTTCGGCTCCGCCTCCGCCGGCCTCGCCGGCGCTTATCTCTCCACCATCCGCGGCCAGCAGTTCGTCGAAAATATGACCGAAGGCCGCGGCTTCCTCGCCCTCGCCATCGTCATCTTCGGCCGCTGGTCCGCCCCCGGCATCGCCGCCGCCGCCCTCTTCTTCGGCCTCGTCCGCGCCGCCGCCGATCAACTCCAACTCTCCCCCCACATCGCCCAATCCACCGCCAAACTCCTCAACACCCTCCCCTACCTCCTCTCCCTCCTCGCCCTAGCCACCGTCACCGCCCGCTCCCGCTCCCCCGCCGCCCTCGGCCACCCCTACCTCCGCGCCTAACGTAGGAGGAACTTTCTCGTTTGCCTCGGGTGGCATGGGCAGGCCTACTCGCATGCCCGTGCTGCCGCGCATTTGTCACACGTTTCAACCATCTTTCGTAGGGGCGGCTTCAGCCGCCGAGCCTGTGACATCGACATCTCATTCGCCGCAATCATTCTCGTCCGCCGCGAAACTTACCGAGGCGCCGGGATGGCAGAATAAGCTCAAATGCAATCGCCTCGCGTGGCATGGCCAGGCCTACTCGCATGCCCGTGCTTTGCCGAGGAGCGTCTAGTTTTGAATTGGTCCCAGTCCTACGCCCCCGTCGCCTTCTCCGGCGCCAGCGACTTGGTAATGTCCTTCTCAAACAGCCTGAAAAACTCCCGCGCGATCAACTGCTCCCCAATCACCACCTGCTGCGCCCCCAGTTGCTGCGCCTTCAATCCCGCCGACGTGTAATTCACCCGCGCCACAATCCGCAAATCCGGCCTCATCCGCCGCGCCACCTGAATGATCTGATGCACCACATCCTCCGCCGGCAACGTGATCGCCAGCATCGTCGCCTTCTCAATCCCCGCCTCCCGCAACACCTTCTCCTCCCGCGCATCCCCATAAATAATCGGCACCGTCGTACACCGCTCGACGATCGACGCATTCAGCTCGATCACCGAATAAGCCATCTCATGAAAATCCAGCAACTCCCCAATAAATCTCCCGGGAATCCCAAACCCCGCGATGATGACGTGAGGACCGGTTGGAAGGGGAGGGTGATTGCTCTCGCTGCCCGCCATAATGGTTCAACGATCCACTTCCCCCATGACAATGTCAATCGACCCCACAATCGCCGGCACGTCCGCCAGCAACACATTCCGGCAAAGATCCGTAGTAACCGCCAGATTCACAAACGACGGCCCCCGAATCTTCACCCGATACGGAATCGTCCCCCCCTGCGACTCAATATAAAACCCCAAATGCCCGCGCGGATTCTCGTATTCGGCGTAAACTTCCCCCGCCGCCACCTTCAAATTCCTCGGAATCTTCGCCCGATACGCCCCCTCCGGAACCTGCTTGATGCACTGCCGCAAAATCTTCACGCACTCCCGCATCTCCTGCATCTTCACCCAATACCGATCCCAGCAATCCCCCAGTTGCCCCCGGCTCCCATCCCCCACGCACACATTGAAATCCAGCCGCTCATAAATCGAGTACGGCCGATCCCGTCTCAAATCCAGCGGAATCCCCGACCCGCGTATCATCGGCCCGGAACACGCGTAGCTGATCGCCATGTCCTTGGACAGCACGCCAATCTTCCCCGTTCGCTTGATAAAAATGTGATTGTAAGAAAGCAGATCGTTGTACTCATCGATCTTCGGCTCAAAATAATCCAGGAACTCGCTCAGCTTCTCCAGAAACCCCGGCGGCAAATCCCAGTGCACCCCGCCCACGTTGATATACGACAACGTCAGCCGCGCCCCGCAAAGCTGCTCGAACAGATCGAGAATATATTCCCGCTCCCGAAACGCATACAAAAACGGCGTGAACGCCCCCATGTCCAGCCCATACGCCCCAAACGAAACCAGGTGCGACGCGATCCGGTTCAGCTCCGAAGCGATCACCCGGATATATTCCGCCCGCAGCGGCACCTCGATATCGGCCAGCTTCTCCACCGCCATCGACCACGCATGGTTGTTGTTCATCGCCGCCAGATAGTCCAGCCGGTCCGTGTAGCCAATGTATTGGTAATACGCCAGGTTCTCCGCGATCTTCTCCTTGCACCGGTGCAAATACCCCAGGTGCGGAATCGCCTCTAAAACCATCTCCCCATCCGTCCGCAGCACGATTCGCAACACCCCGTGCGTCGACGGATGCTGCGGCCCCATGTTCACCAGCATCTCTTCCGACTGCACATCCAACTGCTCATCCGACCCCCCCGGCAGCAGCGTGTAATCCACGGTGCGAAGCTGCGGTGCAGGTTCGATCGGCGCTTCGGGAGGGCTTGCGGTACTCATTTTCGGTTCATCTCTCCGGTGATTTGGGAATTCTAGGGGAATGGGTGGGGGTTTGCCAGTTGCAGCGAACCGCGCTCCCTATCCGCAATCAAATGCGCAACCGCAGCTTTTTGAGTTGTCGCATGGGCCCAATTTTGCTAGTTTTTGGCTTCCCTATCTGTTCTCAAGGGTGCGGTGGAGCTTCAGC